>VBLN01000195.1 GCA_005878685.1 Deltaproteobacteria bacterium
CGCGAGGTCGTGATCCAAGGGCATAATATTCAGGGCAAATACAAGAACGGTGAACAGTTCAGGACCTTTGAGCCGGATGATCCGGAGCTGTTGAAATCATTGCGGGACAAGCAGGTGAAAGTCGCCGCGAAACCCGAGAGCGAGTCGCCGTGGTACATGGCGCTGCTGCTTAACTGGTTTCCCATGCTGCTTCTGATTGGGGTGTGGATATTTTTTATCCGCCAGATGCGGGTGGGCGGCAAGGCGATGTCCTTTGGCAAGAGCCGCGCAAAACTGCTTACGGAGAATCAACACCGCGTGACCTTTAGTGATGTCGCCGGCGTGGAGGAGGCCAAAGATGATCTGCAAGAGATCATCGCGTTCCTGAAAGATCCGAAAAAATTCACGAAACTCGGCGGCAGAATTCCCAAAGGGTGTTTGCTCGTGGGAGCCCCAGGCACTGGCAAAACCCTGTTGGCTCGTGCCATCGCGGGGGAAGCCGGAGTCCCATTCTACAGTATCAGCGGTTCCGATTTTGTAGAAATGTTCGTCGGCGTCGGAGCTTCCCGAGTCCGTGATCTGTTCGTTCAAGGCAAAAAGAAGGCGCCTTGCATCATCTTTATCGACGAAATCGACGCGGTTGGGCGTCACCGAGGAGCAGGCCTCGGTGGCGGCCATGACGAACGGGAACAGACGTTGAACCAGCTGTTGGTGGAAATGGATGGATTCGAGTCCAACGACGGAGTTATTCTTATCGCCGCAACCAACCGGCCTGACATATTGGATCCCGCGTTGCTCCGTCCAGGGCGGTTCGATCGGCACGTTGTAGTACCACGACCGGACATCAGAGGGCGAGAAGGTATCTTGCAGGTGCACACCCGGAAGGTGCCGTTGTCAACGGACGTGGACGTCAGCGTGCTGGCGCGATCCACGCCCGGGTTTACCGGCGCGGACTTGGAGAATCTCGTAAACGAAGCGGCTTTGTTGGCAGCTCGGAATGACAAGGAAAAAGTCGATATGCTCGACTTGGAGCTGGCCAAGGACAAGGTCATGATGGGTGCGGAGCGACGCAGCCTGATCATTAGCGACGAGGAGAAGCGCAACACGGCCTATCACGAAGCCGGGCATGCATTGGTAGCGAAGTTGCTCCCTGGTGCCGACCCGATTCACAAAGTTACGATCATTCCTCGCGGCATGGCTTTGGGTCTGACGCAGCAACTGCCCATGGACGAAAAATATACCTACCCCAGGGAATATCTCCTCAATAATTTGGTTATTCTGTTCGGTGGTCGCGTGGCGGAAGAGCTTGTGCTTGAGCATATGACGACGGGCGCGGGGAATGATATCGAAAAGGCGACGGATCTGGCACGACGGATGGTCTGCGAGTGGGGAATGAGCGAAAAGCTAGGACCAATGACTTTCGGCAAGAAAGGAGAAGAGATTTTTCTGGGAAGAGATTTTACGCAGAAAATAGACTATTCCAAGAGCACGGCCATTGAAATAGACGCTGAGGTCAGGCGCATTATCCAGGAGAGCTACCATCGGGCTAAGGACCTGTTAAATACTAATCTTCGTCTGCTACATAAAGTTGCGGAGAAGTTGCTCGAAAAAGAGGTTCTGGACGGTTCGGAGATTGACGCCATAGTGAGTGCGGCGGCCATTGCTTAAGTCGATCTGGAGCTACTCTCGTCTTTCCCTGCGGCTATGCCTTCGCCGGATGCATACGATTAATTCTTACCACAGGCAAATTCACGGACAGGTTAGAAGATGGATAAAGTGAAGCCGGGACAGTGTGAAGCGTTGACCGTCTATGGTTCGGACAAGCGCGTCTGCGTCAAGGATACGAAAGAGAAGGTGGATAAGGCTACGCAGACTCTGGCAGAGATACAATCGATCCTTCAGTCGAACTATTCCAACCTGGCTCCGCTGACTCCCTAGCACCGTAGGTCGCTTTCGCGACTACGCCAACGTGCACCTAGTCTAAACGGTAAAGGTTCTGCACGGTTTTCGATTGAAGCGTCGTTCAATTCAATCTCGTGACTGATACGGCTATTGTCAGCCATATTGACATTATGCTGATCGGCTTTTGGCGAAAGCTAAGGAGGCGAGAAATCTTGACAAGCTGCTGGTACGGCGGGAGAATCGCCACTGTTTAGCTCTTTTCACAGACATACTATGCAGATCAAGATAATCAGTAGTTCGGCATATGGAACCAGAATGAAGCAACAGCTTATTAAAGGTGTTGCTGATCTGAGCCGGCCTGAATTGGTCGTTGTTGCTTCGGCGACAGCAACGATCAAATTATATTAGTTTCAGACAAAAGTTTCGAACAATTAATACCAAAATCTGAATGGGGAGTTGCAAATGACTACCAATTCGTTGACAGCACTTATTACAGGAGGAACGAGCGGTATTGGCCGGGCGGCAGCCAATAAACTGGCCCAGCTTGGCATCCATGTCATAGTCGTAGGCCGCAATGCGGAGCGCGGCGAGAGGACGGTTGCGGAAATCCGCGCAGCAGGAAGCGAAGCGGATTTTGTATCATCTGACCTTCGAGACGCGTCGAGCGCACGCGAAGTGGCGAGAAGAGCGGTCGAATTCGGAAACGGCCATGTCGATATTCTGATCAACAATGCGGGGATCTTCCCGTTCGGGCCGACGCATGAAATGACGGAAGAAATGTTTGATAACGTATATTCGCTCAACGTTAAAGTGCCGTACTTCCTCGTCGCGGAACTTGCTCCGCTGATGGCGGAGAGAGGCAAAGGGGCAATCGTCAATGTATCGACGATGGTTGCCGATTATGGGGCGGCCGGCATGAGCCTCTATGGCTCGAGCAAGGCAGCCATCAATCTGCTGACCAAAGCCTGGGCGGCTGAGTATGGCTCGAGCGGTGTCCGCGTCAATGCAGTGAGCCCTGGACCTACGCGCACGGAAGGTACGGACGCAATGGGGGAAGGGCTCGATCAACTTGCCGCCCAGGCGCCGGCGGGCCGTCCGGCTACAGCGGACGAAATTGCTGAGGCCATTGTGTTTTTAGCGACGGATCGTGCCAGTTTCATTCACGGCGCAAAACTCGCCGTCGACGGAGGGCGCACTGCCATTTGAGTATTGCGGGCGCCGACAGGTGTGATTGGATGTGACAACAAGAAGGGCGGTCCTTCAGATCGTTTGCAGATCTGAAGGACGCCCCTGCGGAGAACTTCCGATACTGTTTTAGAAAGAGACTGCACATCCCGGCAGTGAGCCGCATGTCACGCGAAGGGGCAGAGCGGCCTGGTTCTACTGTTTGTCGTCCTGCACCTCACCGGCGGTGGCCTGCGGGGCCATTGAGCATCGCATAAAGAGGCGCTCGTACCAGCAATGCTGATGGAGGTATCAACGCAGACGAACCTCGCACAATGGTCGCTGATTCTTCTCTGCTTCTCCATGGCCGGCGCTTTTGGAGGCGGCCTTTACGAGCACATCGTGCTTACACCCATATGGAGTGCGTCACCGCCATCGTCGTTTTCGATCATACAACGCGGTACGGGGGTACCCCTGCAACGGTTCTGGATCCCCGTTCACACGGCCATCACCATTTTCATTGTCCTGACACTCTTCTTGACCTGGAATGACGTTACGGTTCGCCGCCTGCTTCTTATAGGCGTTGCCTCCTATATGATAATGCGCGTTTGGAGCGCTCTATTCTTCATCCGTGAGATGCTTGCCTTTCAAAAGATTCCTCCTAATTCGGCTCCATCTGCAGAACTCTCAGCGCGAGTCGCTCGGTGGACATATTGGACATGGTTCAGAGAGCCTCTCGATATAATCTCCTTCCTTTGCTCCCTGTTGGCTCTCTACTGGCTGGAGCGATCCTGAAACACCAGATTCGTGTCGCGCGCCATGAAAACCCAAGTCGAATTTCGGTCTGACAAGTTCCCCGCTTACAAGAACGAGGAACAGGAGATTAACCCCGGCAGATACGGAAAGCGGGTGGCGGAGTTTTTGGCGGCCGGTTTGCGCTCGCACGGGTTCGAGACAGAGGAGTTGATTGCCGAAGATTGGTGGGGATGGGTTGTTCTGATAAAGAACGACGGATTTAAGCTATGGATTGGCTGCGGCAATTACGAAGAGTATCCCGACGGTTTTCTCTGCTTTATCGAGCCGCACACGCCAATCATTCGCAAGCTGTTCAAAAAGATTGACGCGCAATCTCGTGTTGAGGCACTTCAGAAAGCCATGGACACGGTTCTTTCCGAGAGCGCGGGTATTGGAGACAAGAAGTGGCGGACCTATGAAGAGTTCAACAAGCCACGCACCTAACAAGATCGGCAGTATATTTCGAAAAAGTAAGTCCTGACAGAGCGAAGTTACGCGGTGAATACTGCCGGTGATTTGTACGTTTTTGGGCCTGAAGGGCTCTCCGTGATAGGCTACGAGCGAAAGCTTCGCCTATCGCAGCTCACTTAATAATTAGCCCTGTATGGAAGAACGAGAACAGCAAGGGTTTCAAGATCAGCTAGCGAGGATTAACACCCGACGGCGCGTTGCTTGGTGGGTTTTTTTCGGGATTTTTCCTTTGTTGCTTGCGCTTAACGCCATTACAGGATCGCAAGAACCCTTGATCTACGCGATAATCATCTGGCTCGTACTTTACTCCTTATGTGGAGCGCTAGTGACATTTAGCAGATGCCCCCGCTGCCACAAGTTCATCCACGTTGGGCTGAAGCCGCAGCTCGGCAATATCCTGGGACGAAGGTGTTTTCATTGCCAGCTAAGTTTATTTTCTTTCTAATGATCGCGTTAGATGAATAAAATACTTAAGGAACTTGACGAAGGGAATATCGAACTCAGTAGGTCATTA
>VBLN01000196.1 GCA_005878685.1 Deltaproteobacteria bacterium
CGCCTTTTGTACGGCAATCCCCATATGGTTTCCGATCGCTTCCAAGATCCGTATCTCATCCGGCTGGAACTTTCGTGGGGTTCTGCTTCCAAGCTGGATAACTCCAAGAACTTCTCCTTCGGTGCGCACGGGGACTATGATGGCGGACTCGACCCCTTCGCCCTTGAGGGTGCGCAGGCCGTCCCATTCCGGGACATTCTCAATGACCATAGGTCCTTTCAATCCCATGACGCGATTGAGGAGGTTCCCTGTGGTTGTGTCTCCTCCTCCCTGATTTACCTGATGTGCCCGCACCTTTTTCGGATCCGGGAAACCCTGGCTGGCCACAGGCTTAAGGGCTCCAGACGAAGGATCTAAGAGTCGGATGGCTCCCAGGTCTAGGGAAGCAATAGAAAGGGCTTTGTTGAGGATCTTCTCTGTTACGGTTTTAAGATCTGGAGACTGCAAAATGATCTGGCCCATCTCGTGGAGGGTTTCCAGTTCCTTATACCGAGCCTGGAGTTGCTCCTCCGCTCCCTTACGCTCGGTAATATCGCGAATGAATCCTGTAAATATCGGTAGGTTCCCCGTATCAATGGGCGTGATCGTCAGCTCGACGGGAAACTCAATGCCGCCAGCACGCATCGCGGTCAGCTCGATACGCTTGCCGAGCACGGGACCTTGACCTGTGGCGAGATAGTGAGCCAGACCCCTGGTATGCGCCTCGCGCAGAGAGGGAGGAATAATCAAGTCCGCCATTCGTTTGCCCATCACCTCGGACCGGGAATACCTGAACATCTTCTCTGCGGCTGGGTTGAACTCAATGATTCTCCCCTCGTGATCTATGCTGATGATAACGTCAAGTGCGGATTCTAAAATTGCTCGTTTACGCGCATCGCTTTCTCGCACGGCCTGTTCTCTCTGCTGACGCTCGGTCACATCCCTGAAGCTGACAACTGCTCCGGTCAGTTCCCCGCTTTCAAAGATCGGTGTGCTCTCGTAGTCCACCGGAAAGCTCGTACCATCCTTGCGCCAGAATACCTCTTCCGTCACGCGATGAACGGTCCCATCCTTGAACGCCGCATAGATGGGGCACTCTTCCCTGGGGTAGGCCGTACCATCGGGACGGGAATGATGCACCATCTCGTGGAGGCGGCGGCCGATCAGTTCATCAGTCCTATAGCCGAGCATTTCAGCCGCCAGCGGATTTACAAAAGTGGCTTTTCCGTCCAGATCCACGCCGTAGATCCCCTCGCCTGCCGAGTCTAGGATCAGCTTGTTATGGGTAATCGCCGCCTCGTGGAGCCGCCAGGCAATAATGCTCCCGAGACAGGACCAGAGCAGGAAGAAGGCGTGGATGCCGGCCCAAGTCCAAGGAGCGTTGATCGCGGCGGGATGATTGTAGACTTCCCTGGGCCAAATGACGCCCAGGACGCCGTGATGAATAGCGACATACAAGACCGCCAAGCCGTAAGGAACCCAATCTTGGTAGAGAGCCAGAAAAACGAGCATGACAAAAAAGTGGAAGTGAAGCTCGATGTAGCCGCCGGAAAGATGCACGAGAATCGCCGAAGAGCTGATCAGACCAAAACCGACAAGGGAGGCGCGCACGGCACGGCGAGTTCCCTTCCAGCTCGCCAAGAGCGCAAAGACGGCGACAATCAACCCCTCCGCCACCGTGTGGAGCACCGTGCCATCGCGGAATGGAGCCGTGAGGCTTAGCTCCCAAGTGTAACCAACCACCGGTCCCACGAGAGCAATGACGACAGCGTGCAACCAGGTCAGCCCTAATAAGAACCGATGCCGCTTGTTCCACACGTCCGCAGAAAGAGTCCCTCCTGCCGGCAAGAGCGACCACAGACGCCTCATGACCGCGGCAAAAGGGACATGCTCTGTGGTGCTAGTGCTCATCCGACGCTCACTTTGCTCATGGATCTACTCTAATTCAGGAGTTCCATTCTCTTTATGCTCCACCCATTCTCTGAACTGACTCTCCCGAATGCGCCATTGGCCGCCGACTTTAAAGGCCGGCACTTCCCGCTGCTGGATCATTCTCAAAAGTGTGCGCTTAGAGACCTGAAGGATCGCCGCAGCCTCGAAAAGAGTTAGCAACTTTAGTTCTTGAAAGGCACTCATAGGAGCGAAAAAAAAGGGAGCAGATCGGCTTGCCGCAAAGCCTATGCCAGCAACCAGAACGGCCGTAAGTGCCTGTTTTTAAAGGAATGTGGTTTTTGAGGGAGTGATAAGAAGGGATAAGAAGTGACAAAAGCTGAAAGGGCGTTACAAAAAGCGTCTTTTGCCGGACAGACTTACAAATGGCGTGTAGAAACCTTACTGACGCACCGGACAACCGTCAATGAAGTCGGCGGACCTTCCTTCCTTCTCCTGACTGTCCATTCCTGACGGATATGTCACGCAAGGAACGCTCAACGTAAATGTAGATCCTTTGCCCACCTCGGTCTCTACCCGAATCTTACCCCCGAGTAGCTCCGGATGTCATTAATCTGACTATCCAGCTTGAAGAATTGGTAGAGAACTTCTTTCTGCGCCTCTATCCCCGTCTCCCAGAGCCGGCCGATCTGGGCGGCAGAAACCAGCCCTGGATTCTCTCATCGATGAACTGCTCGATGTGATCCGCCACTCTGCTAGCGACCTCCGCCTGTTGTCGGGCCACACCTATCTGTAAGGCGGGCACAATGCTGAAGTGCCATACCGCGGTGAGAATCACCACCAAGCCGCCGATCGCCGAGATCAGGAGTCCAAGCAGCCTGGAGCGTATAGTCGCCGATGGAATGAGGCTCATGCTAACTCGCCTGTTGCTGCTCTATTTTTTCTCCGTTGCGTCTCAACTCACACCTTGATCGAACTCTGATAGCAAACTCTCTTTTTGCTCCACCCATCTCCTGAATTGGCGCTCTCGAATGCGCCATTGGCCGCCGACTTTAAAGGCCGGCACTTCCCGCTGCTGGATCATTCTCAAGAGCGTGCGCTTAGAGAGCTGAAGGATCATCGCAGCCTCCGACAGAGTTAACAGCTTTAGTTCCTGGAACGCGCTCATAAAGATACCCCTTTAGGTCTAGCGCAAAGCCTATGCCAGTAGCCCAACAAGACTGTAAGTCGCTGTTTTTACAAGGCCGAGGTTCCCCAGGGTGTGATAATAGGCGATAAAAAGTGACAAAAGATGAAAGGAGGTTACGAAAGCGTGACACGTCGGTCCGACTCAGAAATGACGGGGGAAAGCGTTATCGATGGCAAAGGATCATGGTCACAGTTTGACCGACTATAGATTGACACGATCAACAGAATTCAATAAAGGAAGCGCATGAGAACATCCTCGCGGCTCTTGGTTTTCCTCTCCGTCTTCTCTTGCTTCCTCATTTTCGCACCCGTTGAGTCCTATGCCCAATCAGGGTTGAAAAAAATCCGCCTAGCAAGCTCATCAACGAATGTCTCTTTTTTGGCGATGTACGCGGCCTCTCACAAAGGATTCTATAGGGATGAAGGGATCGACCTGGAGATTATCTTCATGCCTGCCAACCTGGCCAGCACGGCGGTGCTGGCTGGGGACGTCGACTACAATGGGGCAGTGACCGGCGTCATCGGCGCTGCGGTTCGGGAACAGCCGATGAAGGTCTTGCTCTTCACCGTGGCCCGTCCCCTCTTATTCCTCATGAGTAAAAAAGAAATCAAAGAGCCGCGTCAGCTTAAGGGAAAAAAGATCGCGGGCAGCTCCCCGGGAGGCTCAGCGACTCTCCTCGCCAATCAAGTGCTGAAGCATTTCGGCCTAGACCCCGGGCGCGACGTCTCGGTCCTCCCGATGGCCGGGTCGGCTGCCAGCCGCTATGCCGTCCTGGACTCCGGAGTCGTCGATGCCTCGCTGCTCTCGGTCCCGGAAAACATCATCGCTCAGGAGAAAGGTTATCACGAGCTCATTTTTCTGGGAGATGTGGTGGAATTTCCCCAGAACGGTTTTGGCACGTCAGAAAAAAGGATCCGCGAGAATCCCGATGAGGTCTACCGAATGGTGCGGGCGACCTTGCGCGGTCTCATGTTTGTCTGGGACAAGAACAATCACGAGGCGGTGCTCGACATCCTGATGAAGCAGTGGAAGGTCAATGACCGGAAGATGGCCGAAGGGATGCTCAGGCACGTAAGCCGCGTCTTAACCAAGGACGCCTCGGTCAAACCGGAGTCCGTACAAGTGCTCATCGACTTACAGCGGGAGAATGCCAAGGTAACCAAGCCCGTCACTGTGGCGGAAGTGGTCGACTATAGCTTTCTGGACAAGGCGCGAAAGGAGCTGGGAATCAAAAAATAATTTTGAGTTTCGAGTTTTTAGTTTTGAATGGCAAAATGCGTAAACCCGTAACTCGAAACGATTTACTTGAGCGGGTCGATAATGACTTTGATTGAATCCTGGCCGCTCGCTGTAAGCTCAAATCCCCGGCCCGCTTCGGCTAGAGACAGACGGTGGGTGATCATATCAGCCACGCGCACTCGGCGATTCTGGATCAGCTCGATGGATTCCAAAAGGTCCTGCCCGCTTCCCGCATAGGACGTCAGCACCGAAATCTCGTCACGCCAGAAGTCAAACAGAGGTATCGGCACATCGACGCCGGCGGGCGTCGGCGCAAAAAACAGCAGCGTCCCTCCACGATCGATCGACTTGACGGCCTGCTGGATGGCCGGCATGGCGCCGGTACAGACGATCACCAAGTCAGCCAACCGACCGTCATTCAAATCACGCAGCCGCTCCGGTACGTTCTCCGTCCCACGCAGCGTTGCATCGGCTCCGAACCGGGCCGCCGCCTTGAGACGAAAATCGCTCATGTCCGTCGCCACAATCCGTGCCGCCCCGCGCGTACGCGCAAGCTGAACGTGAAGCAATCCCGAAATGCCGCTGCCGATGATCAGCACCGTCTGGCCGGGCACTAAGCGGGCGAAACGCTGTGCGCGTACGACGCAGGCGAGCGGCTCGATAAAAGAACCCTCGTCGAACGTTATCCCGTCGGGCAAGCGATAGGTTCCCAACTCAACATTGATCTTCGGCACTCGGATGAACTCGGCGAATCCTCCGGGGTCCAAGTGGGTCGTGCGCAGCATGTCACAGACAGATTGATGACCGGCCAAACAATAACGGCATTGGCCGCATGGCACATGGTGCGAAGCAAAAATCCGGTCGCCGACCCGGAAATCCTCGATGCCCTCGCCTACCTCCACAATTTCACCGGCGATTTCGTGACCCAACACGAGGGGCGCCTTTTGGATCCGGTACCATTCCATCAGGTCGCTGCCGCAGATGCCGCTTGCTCGAATGCGCACCAGCAATTCACCGGGGCCGATGGAAGGCACAGCCATCTCCTCGAGCCGCACATCTCGATTGTTGTAGTACATGGCGACGCGCATGGATTCGTGTTTCGTGATTGTGATGCGTGTCCGTGGAAGAAATCTGATAGATCTGCTCGGTGGCCGGCAGCAAGTCATAGCCACGAGCCACGAACAACGAGTTTCTAGCCGGCGGCCCTTTTGGCTTTTACCCCTTTGGAAGATTCGTAGATCTTATGGGCTTCGGCCACTGAGACCTTATCATGCACGATGGCCCGCACGGCCCTGATCATTCCTACTGGACTATCGGACTGAAAGATATTTCGGCCCATGTCCACGCCTACAGCTCCTCGTTGAACGACGTTAAAAGTAAGCTCCAAGGCTTCGATCTCGGGAGTCTTCTTGCCGCCAGCAATGATCACCGGGATCGGACAGCTCTCCACGACCTTGTCGAAATCTTCACAATAGTAAGTCTTGACGAAATGGGCTCCCAGCTCTGCGGCAATCCGGCATGCAAGGCTGAGGTAGCGCACGTCGCGCGCCATATCCTTGCCCACGGCGGTAACAGCCAAAACCGGGATGCCGCATCTCTCGCCTTCATCGACGAGCTTCGCCAGGCTCACCAACGTCTGCTTCTCGAATTCCGATCCGACAAAAATCGATAGAGCCATCGCGGAGACGTTCAGACGCACAGCGTCCTCGATAGAAACCGTAATGTCTTCGTTCGAAAGCTCCTTAAGAATGCTGGTCCCGCCTGAAACTCTGAGAACCACAGGGACATTCGCATTCGGATCCACGGAAGTTCGCAACACCCCGCGCGTGAGCATGATGGAGTCTGCGTAGGGAAGCAGCGGTTCAATGGTCTTGCGCGGTTCCTCCAGCCCACTCGTGGGACCTAAGAAATAACCGTGATCCACCGCCAGCATCACCGCCCGGCCGTCTTCTGGTTTAATGATCCTTGCGAGCCTGTTTTTCATTCCCCAATCCATAGTCTCAGACCCTCCTTACATCGTTGGAAAATTACT
>VBLN01000207.1 GCA_005878685.1 Deltaproteobacteria bacterium
GTGTTTGAATAGAAAACAGCTCTCAGCCATCCCGTTGCGCTAGAATCTCACCTCAGGATATCTTCGGGCTCTTGATCCCTGGCGGATCAGGACACGCCCATGCACACGAACTTAATCAGCATCGCCACCCCGACCCACCCCCTCGACGGTGCCTACTACAGACCGGACGGCCCGACCAAGGGAGCGGCTTTGTACTTTCACGGCAACCAGATGAACTTTTATGTAGGAGCGGCCCGCTTCCTCGCGCCCTACATCACCTCCCTGGGCTATGCCTTCCTCGCCTTTAATCGACGCGGACACGATTCAGTCAGCACTTATGACAGCCGCGAACCCGTGGGCGGGGCCTACCAGACCGTCGCGGAAGGGATAGAGGACAACGAGCTGGCCGCGCGCTTTTTGGCCGAGCAAGGCTTCGACCGGCCGATCATCATAGGTCACAGCAACGGCGGTGTTCTGGCCAGCCATTTTGCCGCGCATCATCCGGAGACGCCGGCACTGGTTCTCCTCTCCGCCCATGCGGGCGGCAACCGGCTGACGAATCCCGCCTCAGTGAGTCCATTCACAGTCCACGAGCAGCTCGACGATTTGACGAAAGAAGCCCGGGATTTGTTGTCTGCGGACCGGCCGCGCCAACTCATGCTTCTGCCCACCTGGTGGTGGGTGATCTCGGCTCGGACATTCATGGACCGGCTCACCAACGCGCCCAATCTCGTGGAAAACGCCAAGCGAGTCCGCTGCCCCGTATTGTTCATTCGCGGAGATCGGGAGCCGGCAAACAACTATCCGGCCGAAGCCTTCAAACAAAACTGTCCCAGTCCGTGCGATGTAGTGATCGTCCCCAACTGCGATCACTTCTACGTCGGCGCCGAAGAGCGCGTCGCCACCATCGTGGCCGACTGGTTGTCGCGGACGCTGGCTTAGCTTGACACCTGGCGATCGACGCGGACTGACTAACGGGTCGATCTTCTAGCGGCTCAGTAGCCCATCGATGGAGAGGGCTCCTCCCCCGCCGATAAGCAACGCCACGGCCATAAGGCAAAGCGCCAAGCAATACTCGATTCCGCTGCCTTCCCCCGGGCGGCGCGCCAAAAAGAAACCGTATTCCCAGTGAGCCTTTTGCATTGCGACCGCCATGAAAATCGCCAAGCCCAACGCAAATGGCCGCGTGAGAAACCCGACGAGGATGGCGAAGCTGCCGAGGAATTCAGTCAACATTCCGATCACGCCGAGCCAGGTCGGGATGTGATACTTGTCTTTCCAGTTGGCGAGCATGCCGCTCATACCGCGGCCGCCGAACCAGCCGAAAATCTGCTGGGTGCTGTGAGCGAAAAAGGCTATCGCAAGACCCAGGCGCAAAACAACGAACGAATAGGACGACGGGTCTGTTTCCAGGATCCAGCTCATACTAAACCTCCGTGCCGCTACTCAAAGAAGTGGTTTGGTCATTAGCATATTACGCAATAGAATCAAACTTCCCAAAGGCATATCCCGCTGATCGTACGTTGACACTCAACCTCACCGAGTGATATTCGAGAATCAGTTTTGCCTTAGCGTGTCGTAGGCCGGTCAAAAAGGTCGCAGATACAAGGCGCGCGATGAGCGACGAGCGAAGGCGTACTTTTTTCAGTACGTTGGAGCGAGGCGGTCGAGACTTGTATGATGGATGTCGGTCCTCGCCACGAGTGCTCTGATACAATGGCTCAACCAAGAGCTGTTGTCCAACGGAGGCACTTAGATGAGAGGCAAGACGTTTGTACCCCAGGACTATGATGTGTTTGCCGGATTGGATGTGGACAAAAAGACTATCGCGGCGACTTTTAGCAGTCAGCAAGGATTCATCCGGTCGTTGCAAATGCCGTATAACGTGGATCACTTGCTGAATCATGTGCGCAAGCACTTTGGGGATCAGAAGATTGCCTTTGTCTATGAGGCTGGACCCACGGGATACGGGTTGTATGATGGGCTTGCGGCCCAAGGTTATAGGTGTTTGATCGCCGCTCCATCGATGATCCCCAGAGCTCCGGGACAGAGAGTGAAGACCAACCGGCTCGACAGTCGAGGATTGTCCGAGAGCCTGCGCGGGGGACAGCTTAAAAGCATTCATGTTCCCTCTCAAATCTATCGCGAGCTTCGCCACCTCACGCAGTTGCGCGACACGATGGTACGGGAGGCGGCCGCTCACAAGCAGCGGATCAAAGCCATGTTGCTGCTCGAAGGCATCGACTTTCCTCCAGCCCCTGCCGGTAGGCAGTGGTCGCTCAGGGTCAAGGAGAAGCTCAGAAAGCTTGTGTGTTCTCGTACCGTGCGTTTTAAGCTCGATCAGTTGCTCGACAGTTTGGAATTTTGTGAAAAGCAGGTGGTGAACAGTACCAAAGAGATTCGCCGTTTCTGTAAAGAGGATGCGGAACTGTCGCAGTCGATTCAGTACCTGATGAGCATCCCTGGGATCGGCTGGATTGTGGCGAGTCAGCTTCTGGCCCGCATCGGAGACTGGCGCCAGATCGACAACGTCCGACAACTGGGAAGCTTTCTGGGCTTGGTGCCGACCGAGAACTCCACGGGCGATACGGTCGATCGCGGCTCGATTACCCGTGTCGGAGACGGGCGGCTTCGAAGCAAGCTGATTTCGGTTTGCCAGAGAAACCCCCGCGGCAAAGGCCCGCGGATCGCCATTGTGGCGGTGGCGCGAAAACTGAGCACGCGGATTTATGCGGTATTGAAAAATCAACGACCGTACATCGTCAGACAACAGATTCATTCGGTTCCTTTGACCCAAGAGGAGACATCGCCCCAGGGAACGACTCGGCGTTGCGCAGAACCGGGAGAGACTCCCGCCTCCTGAAGGTTCGCGGTTCGAGACAGAGAGCCCGGGGCCTTGTGCCTTAGAGAGGACGCATTGCAAAGAAGTGTGACGGCCCGTGTGCCGTGCCACGTATGGCAGCAAGTCTCTCTTTGGTCGGGAAGTAAAAGAGTCATAAGAAAAAAGTGGCCTCGTGTGTTTGTGACTTGACATCCACATAGCAGCGCAACGAAATAGATGCGCCTTTTTCACCGGTCTATCAAGGAGGGATTGCTATGGCAGCGAGATATCGCGCGGAGCACGTGGGGAGTCTGCTGCGACCCCAGGAGCTGCTGCAGGCGCGGAGCAATGGGGGCGAGCGCCAAAAACTGAAAGCGCTGGAAGACAAGCACAGCCAGCACGTGCTCCAGCGCCAAAAAGATCTCGGCTTCAAGATCTTCACTGACGGCGAGCTGCGCCGCCTCAACTTCATGAGCGACTTCAACGAGGCGGTGGAAGGGATCGACGAGAGCGATAACCTGCTGCGCTCGTGGCAAGCCAGCACCGGCGGCTCCTCGAGTCAGCCCTCGCGCGTGCCCGGGATCGTGGTGGGCAAGATCCAACAGACCCGGCGCTTGACGCAACACGAGCTCGACTTCATGAAGCAGCATAGCCCCGGCGACATCAAGATCACCTTGCCTACGGCCAACCAATTTCCCGCTATCTATTACAAGCGGGGCATCAGCGACAAAATCTATCCCACGCATTCCGCTCTGCTGTGGGACATCGTGCCGGTCATCAGGACGGAGATTCGGGCGCTCGTGAATGAAGGCGTGCAGTACGTGCAGATCGACGCGCCGCGCTACAGCTACTACATCGATCCGAAGTGGCGCGGTTACATCAAGAACGAGATCGGGCTGGACCCCGACCAGGCGCTCGACGAGGCGATCCGGGCCGACAACGCTTGTCTGGAGGGTGTCAAGCGCGACGGCGTCATCCTGGCCATCCATCTCTGCCGCGGCAACAACCGCAGCCAGTGGTACGCCGAGGGCGGTTACGACGCCATCGCGGAAAAGCTCTTCGCGCAGCTCCAGGTCGACGCCTTCCTGCTCGAGTACGAGTCGGCGCGGTCCGGCACCTTCGAGCCTTTGCGCTTCGTGCCGCGCGGCAAGACGGTCGTGCTGGGACTCGTGAGCAGCAAGCTGCCGGAGCTGGAGTCACAGGAGCAGCTCAAGCGGCGCATCGACGAGGCGAGCAAGTACGTGCCGCTGGAAAACTTGGCGATCAGCCCTCAATGCGGCTTCGCCTCTACCATGGAGGGCAACCTGCTTACCGAGGACGAACAATGGCGCAAGCTCAAGCTGGTTGTGGACACCGCCAAGGACATCTGGGGACAGGCGTAGATTTAACCGATCGCGTCGCGGCTCCCCCGCCTTCCGCCCTTTTCTGTTCTCGACTTCAGCGCGCGTGAGAGGCCAAAGAGGTGATCGCCCAGCCTCCAGCGGTCATCGAGAGAATGAAGAAAGTTCTTCTTTCCATTTTATCTTTCCGTTTTCCGATTTCAACTTTTCTGCTGCGAATCTACTTGACAAGACAGCGAAGCCAGACCGAGAATGCGCTCAAGCCAACTCTGCTTGGCAGGATTCCCTTTATGCGCAGCCGCCGAAGTTTTCGCCTGGCGCTCGGTGCGAGTTTCTTCCTCCTTTCCATGCTTCATGCTCCGACAGCCGGAACCGCCGCGCCGCTGCAAAAAATCGTCTTCGTCTTTGCCGGCTTCAACGAGCGGAGCGGCTTCATCTTTGTCGCCAAAGACAGGCGCTTCTTCGAGGAGCAGGGATTGGACGCTGAAATCGTCCAGGTGCGCAGCGGTCAAGTGGCTGTCTCCGCTATGGCCGCGAACGAAGCCCAGTTTTATGCCGTCTCCGCGACCGGCGCGAGCCTCGGGGCGATGGCCGGAGGGCTCGATCTCGTCTTCATCGCCGGCATCGTCAACAAACTCGACGGCGACTTTGTGGCCGCGCCCAAAATCGCGGCGCCTTCGGATCTCAAGGGAAAGCTCCTCGGCGTGCAGAGCATCGGCGGCGGCATTTGGACCTTTACGATGCTGGCGCTCGATCACTGGGGGCTTGTGCCCGAGCGGGATAAAATCCAGTTCAGGATCCTCGGCGATCAAGCGGTGATCGCGCAGGGACTCATCAGCGGCGCGGTGGACGCGGCCTATCTCGGCTACTCGTTCAGCAAGGTGGCGCAGCGTCAAGGTTTTCGCGTTCTGGAAGATCTCGCCAAAGCCGATATTCCCTACCAGGGGATCGGCATCGTCGCGCGCAAAAGTTTTCTGGATCAGTCTCCCGATGTTGCCGAAAGGACGCTCAAAGCCATCGGCAAGTCGGTCGCCTATTTTCAGGACCCGGCCAACAAACAGGCAGTCGTCGGGATCCTGGCGAAATGGCTGCGCTTGCCGAACATCGAGGACGCCGAGGTGGGCTATGAGGCGATGCGACAGCTATACACGCGCCGCATCTTTCCGACCGTGGACGGCTTGCGCAATACCGTGCGCATTCTCAGCCGCGTCGATCCGAAGTTCAGCAAATTGAAAGCCGAGGAGCTCGTCGACGAGCGCATCGTCCGCAAGCTCGAAAAGGAAGGCGCTTTCAAATAGCTGCAGTCGTGAGCGAGATGTTTAGAAAGTCGCGAGAGGAATCAGGAAAGAATCAGGATTGTGTCCCCGGAAATTGTTCCCCTAGCCTCCGGCGGTCATCGAGAGGTTCTGGAGAGTAAAGTACCTCTCGTCTTAAGCTTCGCGGCTGAACAATTCGATCTTGCGAGCCGCCATTATTTAGTATATACATAATTGATGTTCGATTGGGATCCCCAAAAGGCTGAAGCCAATAGGCTCAAGCACGGGATCTCTTTCGAAGAAGCGGCGACAGCGTTTGCTGATCCGGAGGGGTTGGACGGAGAGGATCTGGAGCATTCGCTAACCGAGCCCCGCCGCTTGCGCTTAGCGAAAAGCGCTTTAGGGAGAGTATTGGTTATAGCTTACACCACAAGGAGACAAGGCGATGAAGAGATCACGCGGATTATCAGCGCGAGGCGGGCGAACCGAAAGGAAAGGAAAAGATACCAGGCCAAAGAAAATTGACTACTCGGATATCCCTGAGCTTTCCGAGAAACAGCTCACCCGCATGCGCCGAGTGGGCCGGCCGACCTTGGGAGATGAGCCAAGAAAGCTCATCGCCATTCGTTTGGATCCGAGAGTTCTGGCTTGGCTGCGCGAGACAGCGGAAAAGAAGGGATTGCCTTATCAGTCACTTGTCAATGAGATCCTGGCCGAGGAGATGAGGAAGGCGAGTTAAAGTTTGAGGGCAAAGGGGCATCGGGTGACCAGGCACAACATCCTCATTGCCGGAGCCGGCATCGGGGGATTGACAGCAGCGGCAAACCTTTTGCACGCAGGACACGATGTCACGCTTTTCGAGCAGGCGTCCGAGCTGAGCGAGGTCGGGGCAGGTCTCCAGCTAAGCGCCAATGCGACGCATGTGCTGCACCATCTTGGGCTCGGACCGGCGTTAGCCGAGGTGGGCGTTCGACCCGGAGCCTACGTCTTCCGGCTCCATGATACCGGTGAAGAGATCCAACGATTTGCGCTCTCCGATCAGCATGAAAAGCTGCATGGAGCGCCGTATTATCAGGTTCACCGCGCGGATATTCATACTTTGCTCGCAGCCAAGGTGCACGATCTCAAGGGTGACGCCATTCGCCTGAACTGCCGCGTCAGCGGATTCGAAGAGAGCGGCAACGGCGTCAAGCTGCGCCTTGCCGACGGCACGATGGTCGAGGGTGACCTTTTGGTCGGGGCCGACGGTCTCAAGTCCGTCGTCTGCGAGCAAATCGCGGGAAATGTTCCCGCGACGTATACGGGCGACGCCGCTTGGCGCATTACTGTTCCGGTCGAGCGGTTGCCTCAAAATTTCATGGAACCGGTCATGATGGTGTGGATGGGGCCCGGGCGGCATGTCGTGGCCTATTACCTGCGCGCCGGCGCCTTACTGAACTTCGTCGGGCTCGTTGAGACCGATGAAGTTTCCGAGGAATCGTGGACGGCCAAATTTCCCTGGGAAAGGTTCAAGGCGGATTTCGAGGGCTGGCATGCCGACGTTCAGACCATCATAGACGCGGCGGACAGGGAGGAATGTTTTCGCTGGTCATTGCACTATCGGCCCGCGATTAGAAACTGGAGCACAAGGCGAGCTACCCTCTTGGGGGACGCCGTGCACCCGACGCTGCCTTATCTCGCGCAGGGTGCTTGCATGGCGATCGAAGACGGCGCAGTGCTGGCGCGGGCGCTGGCTCAAGCCGAGTCGATTCCCGATGCATTGCAGCTTTACCAGCGCAACCGCCTCGAACGGACGTTAAAAATTGTCGATCAGTCAAGCGCCAAGCGGAGGCTCTATCATTTGCGCACGGCCG
>VBLN01000208.1 GCA_005878685.1 Deltaproteobacteria bacterium
ACAAGCGAGGCAGCACGGGTCTCGACGATGCGCGTGGGAGGGGTACGGCAGGGGAAGCTGCGCCGGAAGAGCTGCTGGAGCGAATTTTTCTAAAGCCGCCGTCGGCAATCACCGGGCCAGAGCAAGCGATCATTATTCCCAAAGGCGCCGAGACGATCTTTCCTGAGCTCGAGCCGTGTCTCGTCATAGGAAAAAAGGCTCGGAACCTCTCCAAAGCGGAGGCCATGGCAGCGGTGTTCGGCTATACGATTATCCTCGACGTCACCGCGCGAGGCTACGGCTCTGGAAAGGGATTGTCAGGAACCCGCTGTGTAAGGAAAGGCTTTGAGACCTTCGCCCCGATCGGACCCTGGATCACCACTAAGGATGAAATCAAAGACCCCGAGAACCTCATGATGCGTCTTTGGGTGAACGGCGAGCTAAGGCAGCTGGCCAAAACCGACGCGATGGTCAACGGCGTCAGGGAGCTAGTGAGCTACCTCTCACAGGTCACCACGCTCTATCCGGGCGACCTCATTGCGACCGGGAACCCGGACGCGCCCGCATTTCAGAAGCAGCTCGCTCCCGGAAACACTCTTAAGGCAGAGATCGAAGGGATCGGGGTGATGTCGCTTACAGTCCAAAAAGAAGCTTAGGCCGTTTCTTACAAAAACCGGTGAGGAGAAAATTCTTTGGCAAACCGGCTCTCTTCTCCGAGGATCAGGCGCGCGGCTAGACCGCCCACCGCATAGCTGGTCGTCATCCCGTGGCCGCCAAGGCCCGCAACCCAGAAAAAGCCTTTGACCTTCGGGTCCCATCCAATCACGAATCGACCGTCAGCGGAAAAGGTCCTCAACCCCGCCCAGCTATTCTTGATCGCCACGTCGGAGGCTTTGGGTAGATAACGCCTGATCTTGTCAGCCAATAGCTCCGCGACGGTGCTATCTGTCGGGGGCATCCCCGGCACCATCTCATCCTGATCACATGGGCATAAGAGCAACCCGCCGGCCTCGGGGCGGAAATAGAGATCGTGCGAGATGTCCCAGACAAACGGCCAACTGGGATTGACCCATAAAAGAGGAACTGTAACAAAGAGGTGGCGGCGTAGCGGACGCAGCGGAACTTCTAGCGCGCCCGCCAACTTTCCGATCGCTCCCGTCCAAGCGCCGGCAGCGTTAATCACGACCTCGGCTTTAATCGACTCCTTGGATGTTTTGACCTCGGCGACGCGACCATTCAGGACTTCGACTTCACAGACAGAGCGCCCATAGAGAACCCTCGCCCCGGCGATAGCAGCGATTTTCAGATAACCGCCGAGCAAAGCGTGGATATCCACGACTCCATCCGTGGAGCACCAGACCGCTCCGTCGAACTCCGCGTCCTCAAGCACCGCAACGCGCTCTTTCGCCTTCTCAGCCGACCAACACTCCACTTCGACACCCCTTTCCTGCGCCATCTCCGCATCGCGGACAAGCTTTTGCCAGCCTGCCCCACTGCTCAATAGCAGCGAGCCGCGCTGCTGAAAGATCGGAGGCGTTGGCCAATCGGCAGGAAGGTTGCGCATGAACAGGGCGCCTTCTCGGGCCATGGCGGCAATGGCCGGATCAGGGACAACTTGGCGCGCCATGGCGGCGTTGCGTCCTGAAGAATGGACCCCGGCGACGCTCTCCTGCTCCACAATGACCATCTCCTTCACCCCGAGCCGCGCCAGGTGGTAGGCGGTGGCCGCTCCCGCAAAGCCGGCGCCGATAATCACATACTGCGAAGAGATCACGGCGGAATCGCTACGTCGTGGGAAAGATCTTCTTCCCCGTCTCCTCTTCCTCCAGGATAATGGCCTTCGTCGGGCAAACCTTGGCCGCCAGTAGGATTTTTTGGTCGGTGTCGCCCTTGGGATCGATCACTACCGAGATAAACTTTTCATCCAACTTAAAGACCTTCGGCGCCACTTCGACACATTTGCTGTAGCCCTCGCATTTGGCTCTGTCTACGGTAATCTTCATAGCCGCTCCGTTTCTGTCTTGAGATCTTGTTTATTTCTTATCGCATTCCGGACGGCTCAGCCAGCCCCTTCCTGGCAACACCCAAGCGGCAGCCGAAAACCCTCAGGCCTATTTTTTTCTGTTTTGATCTGGGCTATAGTGCCCCTTATGAGAATCCACCGTTACACTCAGTGGGACGGCACGCAGCAGATACTCTTTCCAACTGCTGAGGATCTTCTCAAACATCTCTCGGACAGTTTCTTGGAAGAGGAGGGTGTGCGCAAGGCTTTGAGAGATCTGATGCGACGCGGACTGGTTTCGGACGACCGTCAGCGATCGGTCAAAGGACTCAGAGACTTTCTCAAAGAAGCCGAGGAGAAAAAGAGGGAGATGCTGGAGAAATATTCTCCCGACTCCTTTAAGCTCAGTCCCGAGGAAGCTAAGGCCCTCAGCGAGAAACTCAACAACCTGGCGGAAAAGCTCGAGGCCTACCACGAGAAGATGCGCAATTTCATGGAGCGCCTATCGGGCCGCTACGCGAGCGACATGAATGAGATGGCCCGTAGGATGCAGCAGGCCTACGAGCGCTATCAGGAATTGAGGAACAGGCTGAAGGACCAGATGTCCAAGCGCAGGATGCAGCGCCCCCAGGAACTGACCGGCCAGGGCCATCAAGATCTGATGGAAATGCTCGAGCGGATGAATCGTCTGCTCGAGGACGAAAACTTCCTACAAAACCTTCCCAATATGTTGGACGCGGCTGTCGACGATCTCGACAACCTGCTCGAGAGTCTGGACTCCATGACTCAGGAGCAGCTGAACCAGTTGAGCGAGGCCTTGAGCCAGATGGAGAGGTTGGAAGAGTTGATGGGTCAATATCCCTTCCGCGGCTCTCAGAGAATGGGCATGGGCGAGGCCGGACAGCTTCTCAGCCAATTGAGAAGATTGGAGCAGTTTTTGCGCTGGGGACAAAGGGGAATGGGCGATGTCTCCGAGCTCGATCTGGAGGAGATCCGAAACCTGCTGGGGGAAGAGGCCTACGAGCACCTCAAATATCTAAAGGGAATAGAACAGACGCTCGAAGAACAAGGCTATTTGCTCCGCACCGATCGTGGGCTCAAGCTGACCCCCAAAGGAATGAGGAAGATTGGAGACAAGGCGTTGAGAGAGATCTTCCAGATGCTGAATAAAAATCGCTGGGGAGATCACTCGACTTCTGTGAGGGGGATGCAGGGCGAGCCGTTGGAAGAGACCAAGAGATACGAATACGGCGACCCGCTCAATGTCAAGATCAGCGAAACCCTGATGAACGCGCTGAAGCGCGGCGACAGAGAGATCCCATTGAGAATCGCGCCGAACGATTTCACCGTTCACCGCCAGGAGTTCTCGACCGACTGCGAGACCGTCCTGGCCATCGACGTCAGCTATTCCATGCTGATGAACGACGCCCTCCACGCGGGAAAAAAGGTCGCGCTGGCGCTGCATCGCTTGATAGAGACGAAGTTTCCTCAAGATATTCTCCACCTCGTCGCCTTCCGCTCGAACGCCAAGGTCATCCGCGCCGAGGATTTGCCGTCGATCGTCGCCATCACCTATTTCATGGAGCATGGCACGGACATCAAAGAGGCGCTGCGCTTCTCGCGCCAGCTGCTGGGGCCGCAAAAAGCGGCCAACCGGCAGATCATCCTCATCACGGACGGCGAGCCTACGGCAGCGACGCTGGATCGCGGCGGCCGGCTGCACAGCGGTTGGGGCTCCGCCCTGCTCCATGAGCGGATCGTTCACGAGACACTCAAAGAGGTCAAGCGCTGCACCCAGAGCGGGATCAAGATCAATACGTTCATGCTTGGAACCGACTTCTACCGGCGGGGTTTTATCGATCAGCTCTCTAGGCTCAACACGGGCCGGGTCTTTTACACCTCACCCGACGAGATCGGAAATTACATCGTGGTGGACTACATCGCCAACAAGCGCAAGCGGATCGGCCGCGCCTAACCACTCCCCGACCACCATCCCATTTTAGATTTTGGATTTTCGATTTTAGATCAAAAAGATTCAGTCCAAAATCGGAAATCTAAAATCCTTAGCTCTGCAGTTTCTCCGTTATCAGCGCAAGCACGCCTGTATAAGCGAGAAGATGATTTCTGCCGCCGAGCGGGCCGAGTTCGAAATTTCCGAAAAAGCCGATCAGGGGAAGATCACCGAGAGACTGGCGGATATAGGCGGTATCGATTCCGGGAATGCCGTAGAGTGAAGTTCCGCGCGCGCAACAATTAAAATAAAACCCAAACTGCGGTCGCTTGCCGCCCAGGCTGCTTAACTGCCGCTGCAGCATCTGGTTGAGATCCTCCCGCGCCCGTTGGGCGTCGCGCAAGGTAAAAACCATTCGCTCTCCTTCGAATACCTCCTCTCCGAGTGCGAGAACTCCCTTCTGGGCATCGAGTCCGACAATGTTGCGAACTAAATACTCTCCCGGAGCTACGCTGTTTTTTTCCGCATCTGACGGGAGACCAGCAAAAACGAAGGCTAAGGCACGGCGCAGGTCTTGAAGTAAAGGGCCTTTAATGACCTTGGCAAATATTTCAAACGCCGGGCGGTTATTGATCTCAAAGATGAGGTTGCCCTGGGCCTTTGTGATGGTCATGGGCTCGGTGACCGGCTGGCACCCTTGCGTGATCCCGATCGAACTCTCGAAAGAACCAGAAAGCGCCAGACCGGAAACCGCGTTGGTCGCCACTTCGTCGCCGCAGAGCTGAAAGGTCTTGCCATAAGTTCCGTTCTCAGAGCAGCCTGCTCCCACGACGGGTAGAAAGCCCGTCTCTTCTTCGATTCCCTGAAACAGCCGACGCGGTTGGCCATTGTAAGCGTCCGGCAGGAGCACAAGCAGCGATTGCTCTGTCGGTTTTGTGCTCCTCTTGGCAGCAAGCTCAAGTCCGATCTCCTGATCGCGGTCGCGCAAGGGCTGGAAGAGAAATGGCTCGCCCTCGAGGGTGTCGGAGCGCAGGACCAGGACAGC
>VBLN01000209.1:0-2513 GCA_005878685.1 Deltaproteobacteria bacterium
CGAAGCGTCTGCGATGCGATTGTTGGCGGTCGCGATGATTCCCTCGGGAGGGTTGTAGAGACGAGGCAGTTCGTCAAAAGGGATGTAACCTTTCCAGTCGTACTGTCGAGTCCAGCCCGGAAGCGGCAGCAAGGAGACGGACTGGGGACGGATGGGGACTCGTCCCGCCAGGCTGTAGCCTATGTTTCCTTGCGCGTCTGCAAAAAGATAGTTCAATGTGGGAGCTATCTGATAGGAGAGGCTCTGTAGGAATTCTTTCCAACCATGGGCCCGGTTGATTCCATAGAGGGCGCGGAACTCTTGGCTCGCATCGTGACCCGTCCATTGAAACGCCAGAACTTCATCGGTGGGACCTTGTCTTGCGGCGTCACTGATGACCGGTCCATGGCGAGTAAAGCGAGTCCACCTGACTACCTCTCTTCCCCCGCGTATCCGGATCTTTTCTTCTCTACGGTCCATTTTAATCCACTGCTCTCCCGCGAGATAAAGCTCGGGATCTTCGGGGTGAATTTTCTCTCGATACAGATCCCCATCATCGCAGACGGCCGCTGTGACTCCCCAGGAAATCCATCGGTTGTAACCGAGGTGGACGCACGGCGAACCTGGAATAGAAGCGCCCCTAACTTCATAGCCATCTCTCTCTTCATTATTGGAAGAGACCTGAAGATGCATTAGGTACCAAGTTGAAGGTAGCGTCATTCTCAGATGCGGGTCGTTGCATAAGATGGCCCTTCCGGTGGTCGAGCGCGGGGGCGCAACGACCCAGCTATTGCTTCCTTGTCCTGCCGGACTCCAGCCACTATCAAGGAAGGTTCCATTGAGGAAACCCAGGATTTCTCCAGAAACTTCCGCTGTCGATTTGAGGTCGAGGCGCGTGATGAACGGGTTTCCTTCCGGGTACGAGGGGTAGAGCGATCGCAGTTTTATTTCCTGATTCTCTAAGCGATTTGCAATTAGCATCATGGTGAGACGGGTGAACAGGGAGGTCGAGAGTAAAAAGGCGAAGCCCTTTCCGATAACGAGGCTGTCCTCTGGTTTCCAAGGATCGGGCTGATAGCGGAGCAAGCGGAATTCTACTGGCATGCGCTTAAGATGGCTCTCGATGTAGCGGTTCACACCCTCGCTGTAGGCGAGCAGGCATTTTACAAATTCCTCAGGCAGTTGGCTCAGCGAAGCGCGAGCGGTCGCGTGAATCCCTATGAGGCGGATAAAGTAATCGAGGTCTAATGTGGTCTTGTCTTTAAAATGGATCGAAAGCTCTTTCCATGGAACGGCTCTTTTCCCGTAGATTTCCGCCGTGCGGCCTTTGAGGAACATGCGGCTTGAATCCATTTGCCAGAGTCTGTCTTGAGCATGGATGTAGCCCTGGGCCATGAATAGATCATGTTCATTCCTGGCATAAAGGTGGGGAACGGCGTGACGGCTCCAAGCGACTCGAACCGGTTCCGTCAAGCCCGGGAAAAGAATAGTCCCTTGCCTTTGGGGTTTTGCCTTTTCACCCCAACGGCGAAGAAGGGGCCGGAGGAGGGAGGAAAATACGTTTCGAGTCTCGGGTCTCTTGTTTCGAGGAAAGATCATTCCAACCTTGCTGACTCGAAACTTGAAACTCCAAATCCGAAACTTCTCGGAAGCCTACATGATGACCTTCACCGAAGGGCGGCCTTTCATTCTCTTGAGGTACGCGCCCAACTTGGGCAGAGAGGGATCGGGTAGGACCCCAAATCCCTCCAGGCGTAGGAAGCGTGGGATCAGGTCCGCGTCCACGAGGGAAAAATCACCTGCGAGATAAGATTGATCTCCGATCTCGCGTTCGAAGCGCTGCAGGAGGTTCTTAAGCTCTTTGGTTGCGGCGTCGATGGTCTCCTGGTTTCTTTCCTTTTCATCCTTCGTCTTCTCCATGCGCAGCTTTTGATAAACGCTGTCCAAGTGGCTCAGTCCGTAATCGGTCAGGATGCGCACCTTTGCCTTCTTGGCCGGATCCTTAGGCATAAGAGAAGGTTGGGGATACTTGTCCTCTAGATACTCATTGATGATGCACGATTCATAAAGGACTGTTGGCCCGTCAACGACGACAGGCACCTTGCCGTAAGGGTTGAGCTTCAGATAATCGGGTTTTTTCTGGTCGCCCTTTCTTAGGTCTACTGGCACGGTCTCGTAGGGAAGCTTCTTCTCCTCCAGAGCGACCTTTACTCGCTGACAGTTCGGCGAACTCGCAAAATCATACAGTTTGATCTTTTCAGCCATAGCTGTTTCTCCTTGTGAAATTTTTTCTTTGGTTTATCGCAGGAACTTCCTAAAGGCAAGACGCCTTGATGGCGAGCGGATCAGACGGCGCCACGATTTAACGCGATGCCGCTGAGCCGCTAAGGCAAAAAAGGTTCAGCTAGCACGACCGCTCGCCGTCGGCTCAAGCGGCGGGTTAGGCGTTTCACGTTCGCTGCGAGCTCATGCAATGCCGCGTAGAAAATGCTGGCCCCACTCGTGACGGTTGAGCGTGCGAAAAACCTCCTCGA
>VBLN01000209.1:2581-7559 GCA_005878685.1 Deltaproteobacteria bacterium
TCGATGGCGTGATTCACGACGGATGACGTGACCTGCGCGAAGACGCGCTTGCCGTCGGTGGCGATGCCAACAAAGTCCACGTCTTTGAGTGTGCGGCCGACGGGCAACAGGAGCGATTGGAGGCGAGGCAGACCAAACTGAGCCGCCTCGGGCAAACGAAGAAACTCGCTGCAACCGACCTCCTGGCGTGCGGACGACAACATGCCCCAAGAAAGTGGCTGTACCCGACCCTCGATAATGGCTGCCACTGCGTCCCCTACGGCGTGCCCGCGGGAAATCGTGCCCTGCCGTGGGCGGCTGGCGGTGATAACGGAATGGTCGCGGCGGTTGAGGATGCATGCATCTCGAAGCTGAACGGTCTTGAGTGCTGCGACGCGCTGACAGGAACCCCAATCGCCACGGAGCAATGCCAAGCCTGAGTTGGGTGGGACGGTGCCGATGAGAAAATCGGAGTGGCCGTAATACTCGGCTAAGACGTAGCCGCCCTCGGTCGCGAGGCGGTGAAGGGCGCTCATATACTGTTTGGCGTGTCCGCAGTAGTCCTCCGGGTCGAGACTCTCGTTGTCGGCCTCCTCAACCCATTGGCCGTTGCGGTCCTCGGGGTAATGAATGGCAATCAGTCGCTCGTCCCAGAGCCGTTGCCGTGTCGCTTCGGAGATGTCGAGTGAACTGGAGTGACGGATGAAATACATGTCCATATCAGATTGCTAGGAACGCCTAACGTTAGGATGAGCGACGTGTCTTCCGCGTTCGCTTCATCCTTTTGTTAGGTGCTACGACGCTATACTTTTTCTCTAATGCTTCTAGCGAAACTGTTTTTCCTGCCCGAATTTCCTTTCTCGCAGTTTCGATGATTCTCAAAAACTGCGGATTGGTGCTCAACGCCAAAGACTCTCGGTCCACTTTTTTGAGCGAGACCAAAGCGGCGACAGGTCGTTTCTTCTTAGTAAAGACCAGCGTCTCTTCCTCTGCCGCCTCAGCAACATCCAGGAATGATTCGATCTCCTTCGGTAGTTTCATTGCCTTCATATCTGTATCTCCTTGCCTGAAACGATAAGCCGATTTTCTCTTTTGATTCCGATGGCGAGGACGTTTACGAGGTCTGATTCCACTGCATCGACTTCATAAAAAACCCGTCGAAATCCCACCCGTAATTCCCAAGGAGCAAAAGGATTAGGACGTAGCTGCTTTCTATTACGTGTTTCGCGTAATGGCTCATACCTCAACTGTGTTCTTACGGAATCGAGCACAATCGCTTGCTGACGAGCAGTGAGCTGCGCAAGGTGATCCTCCGCCGACTTCGTGAACTGAATCCGATACGCCACAGGCTAGAGTGTAACATTTCTCGACTATTTGGACACATTGGCGATTCCGCCGCCTAACCAGTGAGTATACTGACCAGTGTATTACGGTTTTTAATACTTCTCATGGTCACGGATTTCTATAACGCTTCCAAGCACTTGTCAATTTGTTTTCGGGCAAATCGTTTCCGTCATACACTGGTCAGTATATTTCGGTTATACCTGACATGGAGCGTTAGGACTCTCCATAGAGAACCTCTTTGTTGCGAGTCCCAGATGCAGTGTGCCTTCCTCCTTTCAATTTTAGCTTCCGCCAACGTTTTTTGGTCGATTAAATAACTACGCATCCTAATTTTATCGGCTTGATCTGGCGAATTGTTGGTGTTATCGGAAACCTTGTGCAAATAGACATCGAGTTCAACTCGGGCGCGCAATTGCCAATGGCTGCGATCCCAGAACTTGCTCGTCTTGCCGAGGGCCATGGCTTCGGTTGCGCGTGGGCGGGGGAGGCGAACAACAAGGATCCTACGGTGATGCTGGCAGCTATTGCGGCGGTGACCACGCGTCTGCAAATCGGCTCAGCCGTTTATCATATTCTCGGCCGCACGCCGGCGACGCTTGCCCTTCAAGCCATCGGACTCGATGAGCTCTCCGGCGGCCGGTTTCTGCTCGGCCTCGGCTCATCCAACCCGACGATAGCGAAATGGCATGGCACTGCTTTGGATCGCCCTTTGGCCCAGGTTCGAGAGTACCTCGAAGTTGTGCGCCTCGCCATGGAAGGAGAAAGACTGCAATTCGATGGTAAATTTTTCTCCGCTCACGGCTTCAAGTTAGCGTTCGAGCCTTCCGGCAGGAAAATACCGATCTATCTTGCTGCGTTCGGTCCTAAGATGAGCCGTTTGGCAGGCGCATTGACAGACGGCGTCCTGATCAACATGGCCAATCCAACCGAGATCAAACGAATCGCTCAAGAGGTTCGCCGCGGCGCAGAAGAAGCGGGAAAAGATCCCAGCAGGCTCGAAGTCATCTGCAAAGTGCGCTGTTCGGTCGCGCGCGAGCCGCGATTGGCCCGTGAAGCCCTAAGCCACGCCTTAACCTTCTACGCTCTGGCAGATTACTATCGCGATCTTTTAGGCCGTATGGGCTTTGGCGCGGAGGTGGAAGCAATGCGCAAGGCATGGAAGGAATCGGGATTTCACGCTGCCAGAGCCTTGATCACTGATCGTCTCTTCGAAGGCCTGCCACTCATCGCTGCGACGTCGGTTCAGGAGATCCGGAGCAAAATCCAGTCCTATATCGAGGCCGGAGCCACGCGAGTCATCCTGCCGTACGTGGCAGCCAGTCAGGACGTTGCTGCAGAGATCAAGAATTTCATTTCTGCTTGGGATCAATGAAAATCGAGTCGTAGGAGAGCGTCATGGCATTTGAGCTGCTAAATCCCCGTGGATTGGAGCGTCCCATAGGATATTCACACGTGGCAAAGATCACTTCGGGCAAGATCGTCTATGTTGCAGGGCAAGCTCCGTTTGATTCGAGCGGCACGGTCGTAGGCAAAGGAGACTTGGTGGCCCAGTTTCGTCAGGTGCTGGCTAATCTCAAATTGGCGATAGAAGGGGCTGGGAGACGACCCGATCAGTTTGCAGTCCTTACCATGTATCTAGCCGATCTTAAATCGTATTTAGCAAACAAGAAGCCTATTGGCGCTGCCTATCAAGAGATCTTTGGGAAATATTTTCCAGCAATTACGCTTGTGGAAGTGAAGAGCCTTTATAATCCGGACTGCCTTGTGGAGATCTCTGGGGTAGCCGTAATCGATTGACATCCCCCTAGTTCGGAGCGGCAACTTTGTCCTACTATAGGTCACCTGTTTGCCTTGTAGACGACGTTTTTGACAGTTTTTGCCTGCCGATGGTAAATAATTCTAGTCCTCTAGTTTTGAGATTCTCGCCATTTCAGTCACTTAGCGCTCTGGCATGACTGTTGCTTTCTCACTACGTATTGGTGTGATGCAATGAGTCTCAATCGGGTCATATTAGATAGGGCATCTGAGCAAGATGCCTTTGACGACGTTACTGAGGAAGAGATCATTTTCCTCTGGCAATCGCTTAAATCCAGCGGTCTATCCGGAGACGAGGCATGGCATGCCGTTGTTACGGGTATAGCCTTGGATATGGCATTCGCACGTAGCAAGACTACCAAGCAGATCGACCACTAGAATCCTGCATAACCGCCTGCCTAAATTTTTGGCACAGGCATTTCAAATCTCTGCTCCCTGATTTTTCGACTCGTCTACATAGTTACTCAGCGTTTGATAGTAAAAAGGGGTTAACTAAGATTGGCCTGAGGATCCGCCCGCGCAAGAAGGTCGAGAAGGCTCTCCCGATGGTGAGCTTGGTCGGCCACAATTCTTTCCAAAAGATCGCTGATCTCCGGCGCCTGCTCAGCCAAAAGAACTGCGTATTCCTGGAATTGATTTTCCAGCGCCCTTTGATCGTCGATGTCTTTTGCGATTCGCTCCCAGTGATTTTTGCCGCCTTTGATATCGAATTTGGACTCTTCGGGATGAGCGCCCAAGCTTAGCATTTTGTCCTTAAGCAGACCGGCGATCGAGCGCTTCTCGGCGGCGATCAGTTTAAGCCGTTGCGCCACGTGAGGGTAGGGAGCCTTCTGGGCATGGTCCTCAATCTGCTCAGCCAGACGACATAGGTCGCGGTAGCTCGCCTTTACGATCTCTAGCGGATTCTTTGCGTTAACCGGCCCATCCTTGCCTATGTCGGCTCTTAGGATCGATAGGAGCTTCCTGAACACCTCTACTCGCCTCCCATTTTTTTCAAGAAGATAGGGGGAGCACTGAATCTTGTCAAGGCTAACATCCGTGTCAATGGCTGTTGACTGGGGATGAGAAATCTGGTTGTATAATTTCCACTCCGAGTGGTAAGGAGGGTCTGTGGCGCGCATTACAGTGGAAGACTGTCTGAGCAAGATTCCCAACCGTTTCGAATTAGTTGTGCTAGCCTCGAAGAGGGCCAGGCAGCTTTTTAAGGGCGCGAAGCCGCTTGTCGATTCAGATAATCGCGAAGTGGTTGTAGCGCTCAGAGAGATTGCGGCTGGCGAAGTGAGGAAAGCTGCCAAAGAACTGAGTACTCCGTCGTAGTCTAACCTCTCTTTTTTCCTCAATTTTTCCTCCCATTGCTTGAAAAGAAGTTCGAAAGGCGATAGATTTTCGCCTGGTGGCTGCTCGGGGGCGAAGACCTACCCATGGTTAAAGAGAAAAAAGAGCCTTTGGACGACCTCCCCATTCAAGGAATGGACCTTCCTCCAGAGTTAGATCTTCTTGAAGAGGATGAATCTTCGAAGAAGGCGCTTGTTCCATTCGATCCCCTCCAACGGTATTTAACTGAAATCCGCCGCTACCCTCTCTTGACGCGGGAGGAAGAGCATCGCTTGGCAGTTGAATATAAGGAATTTGGCAACATTGAAGCGGCCTATAAACTAGTTACTTCCAACCTTCGGCTCGTGGTCATGATTGCCCGGGAGTACCAGAGGGCGCTGCGCAACCTGCTGGATCTGATTCAGGAAGGAAATATCGGCCTCATGGAAGCGGTGAAAAACTTTGATCCCTATCGTGGGGTTCGTTTTCCGTCCTACGCGGTTTGGTGGATTCGGGCCTATATCAT
>VBLN01000209.1:7583-11869 GCA_005878685.1 Deltaproteobacteria bacterium
TGGCGCATGGTGAAAATCGGGACGACCCAGGCGCAGCGAAAGCTCTTTTTCAATCTGCAAAAGGAGAAGGAGAGATTGGAGGCGGAAGGAATCGCGCCTGGACCGAAGCTGCTGGCGCAGCGACTCAACGTCAAAGAGGATGAAGTCATAGAAATGGAGCAACGGCTCTCGCATCGGGATCTCTCGACGGATGTTCCCATGGGAGAGGATGAAGAGGGGACGCTCCTTAATTTTTTGCCGGACGAGAAGGAAACTCCGGAAGAACGCGTCGCAGAAGCGGAATACCGTCAAGCCTTAAGTGAAAAGATGGAGCAGTTTGCGGACACGCTTAAAGACAAGGAATTGATCATCTTCCGTGAGCGCCTGCTGAGCGAGGAGCCGCTGACGCTAAGAGAGATCGGAGAGAGATACGGCATCAGTCGCGAGAGAGTACGGCAAATCGAGGAACGAGTGAAGCGGAAGCTGAAAGCCTACCTAAATAAAGAGTTCAAGGACCTCAAGGATCCTGTGGCGGGCGTGGAATAATCAGACGAGAAGCATTTGCGCTTCGAGAAGGAAATAGAAATTTCCAGCCCAAGGGAAAAGATATGGCAGTTCCTTTGGGACGTGGATCGTTTCATTGGCTGTGTTCCCGGATGCAGGGAGGCCAAGACGATAGAAGAAGGCAAAAGCTATACCGCCGCGATGGTGGAAAAAGTCGGCCCCTTTCGAGTGGAATTCCCCATGCGAATCGAAATTCTTGAAAGCGAGCCGTTGTCCCATATCAAAGTTCAGGCTTCGGGCAGTGATAACAAAGTGGGCAGCCGGATGAAAGTCGATCTGGACGTTCATTTGAAGGCAAACGGTGCGAAAACGACTCTCTCTCTTGTGGCCTCAGTGGACGTCCTGGGAAAGTTGGCCGCTTTGGGACATAGCATCATTAAGCGCAAGGCGGATCAGGTGATGGAAGAATTCGCCCAAGCGGTCAAAGAGCAAATGCAAGGACAATCATCCAATGCTTAGGCGATTCCGTTTGGAGGAGCCTGAGAGCGTCGACGAGACCTCTGATCTTCTGGCGCGGTACGGGGAATCCGCTAAGATCTATGCGGGTGGGACGGAGTTGCTCTTGGCCATGAAGGAAGGCCTGGTCCACTACGAACGTCTGGTTAATATAAAGAAGATTCGCTCTTTGGACCAGATCACGACGGAGAACGGCTTCATCCACATCGGAGCCTTGTCAACCCATCGTAAGCTGGTTGAATCGTCGCTTCTTCGGGAGCGGCTCCCGGCTCTCGTCGGGATGGAAAGTGACATCGCCAATATCAGAGTGAGGGAGGTCGGTACTCTGGGTGGAAACCTTTGCTTTGCCGAACCCCATGCCGATCCCGGAACGCTCTTGCTGGTCTTAGGCGCGAGACTTTTCGCCGCCAAGAGATCGTCTAATCGAGAAATCCCTGTGGAGCAATTTTTTGTGGACGCCTATGAAACTTGTCTGGAACCGGACGAGATTCTTACCGGAGTGCGAGTTCCGCTCCCACCTCGTCCTTCGGGGGTGGCGTATTTGAAATTTGGCTATCTGGAACGTCCCAGTGTAGGCGTGGCCGTACGGGTCACTTTGGATCAGACGAGGGAATCGATCGTGGAGGCGCGGGTGGCCGTAGGCTGCGCCGGGCCTGTGCCTAGACGGGTGGAGGAGGCGGAGAGACTGAGGCAGCCAGTTCTGTTGTGAAGGCCGGAGAAATCGCGGGGCGTGCCTCCGACGCCATCAGCGATCTTCACGGCTCCCAGGAGTATAAAGAGCATATTGTGGGGGTGCTTTTGAAAAGGGCGTTCCAGCGGGCCCAGGAGTATTGCGTGTAGGAGAGAAGGGCAGAGGAAATCATGCGCAATACGCTGTCAAAACGGAAAGCGACCCAAATCATCCCCATTTCCTTTACTGTAAACGGGACGTGGCAGGAGATTGACGTAGAACCTCAGGAACTTCTGCTGGATGTGATTCGTGACCGCTTGGGGCTAACCGGAAGCAAGCGATCTTGTGATATGCAGGTGTGCGGGGCATGCACGGTGCTTTTGGACGGTCGGCCGGTCAGCTCATGCACTTTGCTGGCGTTCGAGGCGCGGGACCGAGAGGTGCTAACCATTGAGGGAGTCGCGCAAAACGGTAGACTTCATCCCTTGCAGGAAGCTTTCATTGAAAAAGGCGGGTTTCAGTGCGGCTTTTGTACTCCAGGCATGATCCTTACCGCTAAGGTGCTGCTCGATGGAAATCCAGACCCGAGCGAAGCCGAGGTCATATGAACGGGAATATCTGCCGCTGCACGGGGTACAAGAAGATTATCGAATCGATCGTTGCGGCAGGCAAGAGAGTGAAATCCTCGCCCGCCGCGTGAGCTAGATCTACTCTTCAATTCCGTATTCCTTCCAGCGAGCCGCGACGAGATCCAAGTGTTCCTTTGGGGGCAGGGAAATCGCGGGGTAGTCGTGCTTTTTTGTCGCATCGATCGCGAGGCGCGAACCGACCGTGCGGGTCGCGTGGTGCTGCGGTACGGAGGGCGGCGCCTGCGAAGGATCAAGGCCGACCGCCTGAATATCTTTCTCGATGTATACGTCCTTGTCCGGCCGCACTCTCCAGCTGAGCGCCCAATCGACCGCAAAGTCGTCCCAGACATCGATGTCGTCATCGACGACGACGGTGATCTTACCGAACCCGGTCCTGAGGGACCAGATGCCGTACATCGTCTGTTTCACTTGCCCTTCGAACTGCTTCTTCAGCGAGACGACGACGTAGGCGCCGCTGCCGCCCGCCTCCTTCAGCCTCACGTCCCGTACGGGAAGATTGAGAACGTACTTGAGATGCTTAAACAGCGGCCACTCGCGGCCGATGCCGCGGATGCAGCTCGATTCGGAAGGTGGACGCTGGCTGATGAAAGCCTGGTAAATCGGGTTGTTGCGGAAAGTCATACACTTGATGACAAAGAACGGATGCTGCCCCGCCGGTCCCATGTAGCCGGTGTACTCGCCGAAGGGACCTTCCAACTCACGCGCGTTTGCTGGAATCTCGCCTTCGAGGACGATTTCCGCGGTTGCCGGCACCTCGAGCGGCACGGTCTCGCAGGGAACGAGATCCACCGGCTCGCCGCGCAACGCGCCCGCGACCGCGAACTCGTCGAGAGTCTCGGGCATTTTCGAAACGGAGACATATCCGATTGACGGATCCGCGCCGATCACGACCGCTACAGGAGTCGGTTTGTTCTCGTCGTCGTTTTTCTTCACGTGCCACGATGCGTCCTGCACCTTGCCGATCAGGAAGCCGGTTTTGCTGGGACCTTTGACTTGCATGCGGTAGGTGCCGACGTTGCGCACGCCGGTTTCCGGGTCCTTGGTGATGACATAGGGCGAGGTGAAAAAGGGTCCGGGATCTTCTCCAACCGTCCAGACCGGCACTGGTAGCTTAAGGATGTCGACTTTGTCTCCGTGCCAAATGTTTTCTTTGCACGGGCCGTCTTTGACGATGCGCGGCGGAATCAGTTTCCCCAGAGCGTGGTCCCACTTGCGATTGATCCCCTCGACGGAATCGGTCTCAAGGCCGAGGGCGTAGATCTCGCGGGAAGCGCCCAATACGCCGGCGACCACCGGAATCGTGAACCCCTTGACGTTCTCGAACATCACCGCAGGTCTCTGGTCGTCGCGGAACTTGTAAAAGAGCTGGCGGCAGACGGCGGCGATTTCCCAGTCTTTGTCGACTTCTTTTTTGACCCGTTTGAGTTTCCCTTTTTTCTCTAGGACCTTCAGGTATTCGCGCAAATCGCGATAAGCCACCGTTCCTCCTCTGTTTATATGTCCTGAAAAATCGTTCCACTCCGTACCTTAAAATATTTCCACCTTTATAGTCAATACGTAAAATATTTTGCCAGGCCTCGCCCTATGAACGCCCAGTCCAATTCTATTTACTCAGTCACCTACCGGTAGGGAAAAGCTTCCAGGACAATCACGCGCGGATTTCGGCGCGCATGAATTTGATGTAGCAGAGGCCGAAGCAAACGGCCACGAGCGCGATGAGAGTTGTAAATTGGGGTAAGATGATAAGCAGGCTTTGACTAAGAGCCAGCGGGGTGAGCAAAATTCCCTGGGTCTGTTCTGCTAGGGCTGCGCCCAAGATGCGCGCAGCAGGGTTAAGCACAACCTGCACCGTTTCCTGATATAGGGTTGTCGGGGAGACGCGGCTGATCAAGGCGGCGATATCCGTCTGACGCGCCAACTCTTCAGGCGTGGAAGGATCGGGCACGATGGAGACCGCGACAATCTGC
>VBLN01000210.1 GCA_005878685.1 Deltaproteobacteria bacterium
CCCTAGCGGTGACCGCAGGCATCGAGGAGATCGTCAAGACGCTTTTCGAAGCGCTTGCCCTGGTCATCATTGTCGTCTTTATCTTCTTGCAGAACTGGCGGGCGACCTTGATTCCTCTGCTCGCGGTACCGGTTTCCCTGATTGGCACGTTCGCAATCTTCCCGCTGCTGGGTTTCTCTATCAACACACTGTCTCTTTTTGGCCTGGTCCTCGCGATCGGTCTCGTGGTGGATGATGCGATTGTCGTGGTCGAGGCGGTCGAGCAGCACATCGAACGGGGGCTGTCGCCGCGCGATGCAACGCTCAAAGCGATGGAAGAAGTCTCCGGGCCCGTCGTGGCAATCGCGCTGGTCCTCTCGTCGGTCTTCTTACCCGTCGCGTTTGTCGGCGGCATTCAAGGGCGACTGAACAATCGACTCTTATTTCGGCCTTTAACGCTCTGACGCTTTCGCCGGCGCTATCGGCGCTGCTGCTGAGGCCGCGCAAGGAATCGCGAGGCCTCCTTGGGCGATTTTTTGGCGGGTTCAATTGGGGGTTTGGGAAAGTCATGCACGGTTACCTCGTAGGGAGCGATGCCCTGCTCCACAAAGCGGGCTTCTCGGTGGTGCTGCTGCTTGTTATCGCCGTGTCCGCTGGCCTGTTTGGCTCTCGGTTACCCAGGGCTTTCCTCCCGGAAGAAGACCAGGGCTACTTCTTTCTTAACGTGCAGCTTCCCACGGCCGCATCGTTGCAGCGAACCGACAACGTCGCCCAGCAAATCGAAGGCATTCTGAAAGAGACGCCGGGCGTTCAGACGTATAACACCGTCGTCGGGTTCAGTCTGCTCAGCTTTGTCAATACGACGTACAACGCTTTCTACTTCGTCACGTTGAAACCCTGGGACGAGCGTGATGCGCAGGGATTAACCGCCGACGTCATCATCCGTCGCCTCAACCAACGCCTCGCCGGGCTTCCCGAAGCGCAGGCGTTCGCCTTCGCGCCGCCCGCCATTCCAGGCATTGGCACCTCCGGCGGCGCGACTTTCATGCTCGAGGACCGCTCCGGCCAGGATATCGCATTCCTGGCGCAGAATACGGATCGATTCCTCCAGGCCGCCCGCCAGCGGCCCGAGTTCGCTTCGCTCACCACGACATTTATTCCCGCCGCCCCGCAGGTCTTTGCCGACGTGGACCGCGACAAGGTGCTCAAACAGGGGGTGGATCTGGGTTCGGTGTACCAGACGCTGCAGGCCTTCATGGGCGGAGTGTTTGTCAACTACTTCAACCGCTTCGGGCGCGTGTGGCAGGTATACGTGCAGGCAGAGGGCGAGTTCCGCACCGAGGCGGATAATGTCGGGCAATTCCGTGTGCGCAACAACGACGGACAAACGGTGCGGCTCTCGACATTGGTGAAGATGCAAACCACTTATGGGCCGGAGTTTACCGTCCGCTTCAACGGCTACAGGGCGGCGCAAATCAACGGCATCCTGGCGCCCGGCTACAGCTCAGGCCAGGGAATGAAGGCGTTGGAGGAGGTGTTTGCCCAGACCATGCCGCGAGAAATGGGTTACGACTACTCGGGCATGTCGTTTCAGGAGAAGGCGGCTGCAGAGGGCATACCCGCCAGCGCCATTTTCGGGTTCTCGCTGCTCTTCGTCTTCCTGATCTTGGCGGCGCTCTATGAGAGCTGGTCGCTGCCGTTGTCGATACTGCTGACGGTGCCGATCGCGGTCTTTGGCGCTTTCACCGGCCTGTGGATGCGCCGTTACGCTTTGGACGTGTATGGCCAAGTCGGTCTGATCGTGCTCATCGGTCTCGCCGCAAAGAACGCGATCCTGATCGTCGAGTTCGCCAAGCTCGAGTTCGAGAAAGGACGGAGCCTGATGGAGGCGGCACTGGAAGGAATGAGACTACGCCGGCGCGCACTCTTTATGACCTCGTTAGCGTTTATCTTCGGCCTCGCGCCATTATGGATCGCTTCAGGTTCCGGGAGCGCGGCGCGACGAACACTGGGCACAGTCGTGATCGTGGGTATGCTGGCCGACACAATCGTCGCCAGCTTCCTCATCCCGGTCTCCTTTTACGTGGTAGAGCGTCTCTCGCGCCGCCGGCAGGAGAATGAGGTGGCAGTACAGGAACCGACACCCGTAACGAGATGAAGGCAACAGAATGGTGAAGCCGCAGATCGAGATGAGAGAAGGTCACGTGAAAAGGCGCTTGTTTGCCGCGATGACATTGATGGTTTTGTTGAGCGGCTGCATGGTTGGTCCGGATTACCGTAGACCTCCGGTGACCGCGCCGGATGTATTTCGTGGTTCTCCCACCCCAGCTCCTGACGCTCAGTCCATTGCTGATCTCAAATGGTTCGAAGTTTTTTCAGACGAACAGCTCCAGGAATTGATCCGAACCGCACTTGTCCAGAACTACGACCTCCGGGATGCGATCGCTCGAGTCGATGCGGCGCGCGCCAATCTGGGAATCACACAAGCGGATCAGTATCCAAACTTCGGCGTCGGGGCCGATGTTACCAGCGTCGAGCAATCACGACAGGGACAATTTACCATCCCGAGCGGAACCAGCCGCCAACGCACCTTCGGAACGGTATTCCTCGATCTTTTCACCTTTGAGATCGACATCTGGGGCCGGTTGCGCTGCGCGTCTGAGTCAGCGTGTGCCCAATTGTTGGCTACGGATTGGAACCGAAAAGCCGTGACCACAACCCTGGTCAGCGACGTGGCCACTGCTTATTTCAACCTACTCGAACTAGACATGGAACTGGCCATTGCAAAAGACACGTTGGCCACCCGAGGGGAATCGCTGCGGCTGATCAAGGTTCAGCAGCAGGGCGGCGTGGCGACGCTTTTGGACGTGCGCCAGGGTGAGCAACTGGTTTACAGTGCCGCGGAGTCGATACCGAACACAGAGCGGCAAATCGAGCAAACAGAGAATCAAATCAGTTTGTTGCTGGGCAGTAATCCTGGTCCGGTAACACGAAGCCGTCTGCTAACGGAGCAGCAACCACCCCCCGAAGTGCCGGCCGGATTGACTTCATCGCTCCTCGAGAGACGTCCCGACATCCAGGCAGCAGAGCAGATTCTGATCGCGGCCAACGCCAACATCGGCGTCGCCAAGGCGGCCTATTTTCCGCAGATTACGCTCACCGGAGAGTTCGGTTATCAGAGCACGGCGCTAGCGAATCTATTCTCGGGTTCAAGGAGGTTGTGGACCTTTGTGCCTCAGCTCACGTACCCGATCTTTGATGCCGGCAGAATCCGGTCCGGGGTGGAGCGAGCTGAGGCAGAGCAGCGCAGCGCGCTGGCACAATACGAAAAGGCCATTCAAACAGGATTCCGCGATGTCTCAGATGCGCTCGTCCAGTACCAGAAAGTCAGGGAGATTCGTGCGCAGCGGGAGTTGCTGGTGACCTCGCTGCAAGACCGGAAACGCCTCGCTTACATGAGATACAAGGGTGGAGTCGATACACTCCTCAATGCCCTGGATGCTGACCGCGACTTGTTTAATGCTGAATTGAGTCTGGCTCAGATCCGGCTCAGCGAGTTGCTGTCGCTGGTTCAACTCTACAAAGCTCTCGGGGGAGGATGGCAACAGTGAGATGTGAAGCATATGGCGATAACGAAGATCCGGCAGCGCGATAGCAGGCGAAAAAAAATTATCTCTGACTCATTTGTTTAGGGCGACGTCCGAAAAGCAAAGAATGACAACCCGGTGTGGCTCTGCCTGGCTTCTAGCTCGATGGTGAGCACTTCACTGAGGTGAAAGCGTGGATGAACCAATTCAGTTCTTGGTAAGGCATGGCTACACGGTCCTCTTCATGGGAGTGTTGGTCGGACAGATCGGCCTAGCGGTACCGGCCGTCCCATTTTTGCTCGCTGCCGGGGCGCTGGCCGGTAGCGGAGAGTTAAGCTTTGTCCCTGCAACGACGGTTGCAGTCGTGGCGGCATTGTTGAGCGATGCCCTGTGGTTTGAACTGGGTCGTCGCCGCGGCAGTAGAGTCTTAAGCCTGCTCTGCCGCATCTCGCTCGAGCCTGACTCTTGCGTTAAGCGCACCGAGAATGCGTTCATCCGTTATGGGGTTGGTTCTCTTTTGATAGCCAAGTTCATTCCCGGCTTAAACACGGTCGCGCCACCACTGGCTGGCATCTTTCGCATCCGTGTCCCGCGGTTTTTACTTTATGATACTTTAGGGACGATTCTTTGGGTGGGATCTTTTGCAGCTCTTGGCTATCTGTTCAGCGATCAGCTCGGACAAGTCGCCGCCCGGGCGGTTCAGCTCGGCACGCTGCTCGCACTCATTCTCGCTGGCGCTTTGGCAGCGTACATCACTTACAAATATGTTCAGCGTCAGCGCCTGCTACATCGCTTGCGAGTCGCGCGCATCACCGCAGAAGAGCTTAGACAGAAGCTGGAATCTGGTGAGGAGGTCATGATTGTGGACTTGAGGCAGCAACTGGACGTGCAAGCGGCCCCCTCCAGGATACCCGGCGCCCTTCGCATGGCGATGGAAGAGCTTGAGAAACGTCACCAAGAAATTCCTCGCGATCGAGACATTGTCCTCTACTGCTCGTGACCGAACGAAGCGACAAGTGCCCGGGTGGCACTGCTGCTGCAAAAAAAGGGAATTACGAGAGTCCGTCCCCTTACTGGGGGGATTGATGCCTGGCTTGCGAATAAGTTTCCACTGGAAGCTCCGGATTCTGGCAACGAACCCGTTATGCAGCGAACGGCGATGTCGGTGGACCGAAAATCGACGGACGAAGGCATGACTATATAGTGACGCTTCTTTTTGCCTTTCTAATTGGATTCTTTGCAGGGCTTCGGTCGCTTACGGCTCCCGCGACGACGGCGTGGGCCGTATACCTGGGCTGGTTGAGACTCGACCGCCCACTCTCTCTCATTGGCTCAGTTCCCTCCGTCGCGATTTTCACCATGCTCGCAGTCGTGGAGGTCGTGGCGGACAAGCTACCGAAAACACCGAGCCGCACGTCGCCCCCGGGTCTGATCGCGCGTATCCTGATGGGCGGTTTGACCGGAGCATGCGTTGCGGTCGCCGCAGCGCAGGGAGTTTTTCTCGGCGCTGTGCTCGGCGCCGTCGGCGGCGTTATGGGTTGTTTTCTCGGCTATCGGGTACGA
>VBLN01000211.1 GCA_005878685.1 Deltaproteobacteria bacterium
AAGAACCACATCCATCGTTCCTGCCGGCGCCTCTTCCGCCTCTAGGTTAAGAAGCGCCTGCCGGACCGCCTCTCGCGTATAGCGCTCATGATCTTTGTTCTCTGTGAAGAAAGTAAAATCGACTCTTCCGCCGCCGCCGTAAGTTCCTACCTGCCGGTTTCCATGCTCTTCCACAATACAGGTAATGTTGAGGCGCGTGAGAGGTTGAATATCTCCCACCACCCAACCCCGTGAAGACGCGATCAGCACGATCTTATGTTCGCTCGCCAGCGAGACAAACACATTTTTGATCCTGGGATCCAAGGCGCGGGCCAGCCTGTCCATCTCATGAAGCAGGCCGATTTTTCTCTCCAGCGGAATATCGAGCGCCGGGCTCTTAACCGGGTACAGATCCTGCGCCTTCTTCATCTCCCCTTCTAGGGAGACCGGGAGACGCGATCCCTGATCGTGGGCTATATACTGTGCAGTGCGCGCCGCCAATTCGAGCTTCTGGATCGTGATGTCATCTGTATAAGCGTACCCGGTTTTAGACTCAGCCAATACGCGCACCCCGACTCCGTTTGCCGTAGATCGCGACGCATTCTTGACCATCCTCTCCTCTAAACTGATCGCTTCATTAACCCGATATTCGAAATAGAGATCTGCGTAGTCAGCCTTCTTCTCCAACGCCCTGCCCAAGACCTTGTCCAAATCCTGGGAGGTAACACCAAAATGCTGATCAAAGAAGGACGCTGCCCGAATATCATCTCGTGCCATTTTGCTTTCACTCCTATCTTACTTCTATCACAACGCCATCCGTCCTCAAAACCCGCAAATGGCCATTCTCTTTCCCTGCTATGGTTCCTCTACCCCGACTCCTACGAGGAGAAGCTTGAGCCCCTGAGGTCCTACTTCTTTCAGGAAATCTAGTTCAAGGGTTTAAGGGTTGAAAAGTTAAAGAGGGGTAGGACCTTATCATCCTTAAACCCTTTAACCTTTGAACTCTTTAACCCTTAATCCCTTCTAGCGATATTCCTTCAAATTGGACGGGGTCGCTCACAGCAATCCCCCTGAGCCGCGAAAGGCCGCCCTTGATTTCGAGCACAAACTGACTAGGCGCTGAAACGGACACTGAGTCTGTCGAAAAAGGAATCGTTTGTTCAATAATCCCAACTATTCTCCGATCACTGCCAATGAAGATCATATCCAAGGGGATCGGCGTGTTTTTCATCCAAAAGGATTGAATTTGCTCGCTGGGGAACAGGAACAGCATGCCGCGGTCATCAGCTAATTCTCGACGGTACTGCAGACCCAATTCTCGTTTTGCCGGCGTATCGGCGACCTCCACCTGAAACGCGACCTGTTTGCCCGTTTTCGTTGAGACAACGACTCTTGGATCGGAGCCACAGGCAGGAAAGCTGGCTGCAAGCAATAAAAGACAAGCAACCAGCAAGCCGGCGAGGAAACGACTCGCCTTTAAACAGACTGTCGTGGGCTGAACCGGTTCGATGATTAGCTTATCTCCGTAGATTGTTTGCCACGATCTCAGCGATGTCTAGAATTTCCGGAGCAGCCTCCGGCTCTTCCTGAGCCGCTTCTTCTGTGAACATGCGCATGCAGAAAGGACATCCCGTAGCGACAGTTCGCGCACCCGTCCCTTTAAGCTCGCGGTAGCGGTTGGCAGTCACCCGCTCCCGACCGGGCTCTTCTTCCTTCCAGAACTGAGCGCCGCCCGCGCCGCAGCAAAAGCTGTTGCTCCGGTTGCGCGCGGGCTCGCTCAGCTTAGCGCCCACGGACTCGATCACCTGGCGGGGCCCGTCAAAAACCCCATTGTGTCTGCCCAGGTAACACGGATCATGATAGGTGCTGACGCCATCTGAGTTTGGCCGCAGACTCAACTTACCGGCCTTGATCAGCTCGTTGATAAACTCGCTGTGATGCTTGACGACATAGTTGCCGCCGAGCTGAGAGTACTCGTTTCGCAGCGTGTGGAGACAGTGCGGGCAGGTTGTGACAATAAGCTCAGGCTTGAGGGCATTGAGGGTCTCGACATTTTCTGTGGCAAGCTGGGAAAAGAGATATTCGTTGCCGGCGCGGCGCGCAGCATCGCCTGTGCACTTCTCCTGAAGGCCGAGCACCGCCCAGCTCACCCCGGCCGCATTTAAGATCTCGGCCATACTGCGCGCAATCTTCTGGGCGCGAGGATCAAAAGCGGCCGCGCATCCCACCCAGTAAAGCACGTTGGGCCGAGCGTTCTGCTCCACCGTAGGAACTTGAAACGGAAGTTTCTGGGCCCACTCCAAACGGCTTTCAGGCGCCATCTGCCATGGGTTCCCCACCTGCTCCATGCCCGTGAAGGCCTTTTTGAGGGCGTTTGGAAACTCAGCCTGCATCAGCACTCTCTCGCGCCGGACATCGATGATATGAAGCATCTGCTCGTTGCCCACCGGACAAACTTCGATGCAAGCGTTGCAGGTGGTGCAGGCCCAGGTCGCCTCCTCGTTTAGGGCAAAATCCAGCAGAGGACGCGGACTCTCTTTGCCGGCGCTGAATTCGCGGCGGATGCGGTTCAGCTCGTAGCGCTCGTTGATGAGAATCGCCGCCGGGCTTAAAGCCTTGCCGGTAACGTAAGCCGGGCAAACTTCCTGGCAGCGGTTGCACATGATGCAGCTGTACGCGTCTAAGAGCCGCGGCCAAGAAAGCTCTTCGAGCTTGGCCGCGCCAAAAGACTCTTCCTTCTCGAAATCCATCGGCAACAGCGCGCCTGCCTTCTCTCTCTTCAAGGCCAGATTAATGGGAGCCATAAAGAGGTGGATGTGTTTGGAGCGAGGAAAATAGGGGAGGAAGAGAAGGATCGAACCTAATGCCCCCCACCAGAAGAGATGCTCGAGAGCGATCACCGCGTTCGGATTTGCGCCGCCGAAGATCGCGGCAAAAGCGGAGCCGACAGGCTGATAGGGATCGATTCCCTCCTGCGCGAGCTGGGCGGCTTTGGAGAGAAGGCGGCTGCCTACGTGGATGAAAATAAAAACCGCGACGATCGTTGAGTCTCTGAGGATACCTACCTTGACCTCCTCATGGACAGGAACATTAGAGGCAAAGGCAAAATCCCCGGGCCGCACCAAAAAGCGGCGGAGCGCAAGTCCTACAATGCCGATAAGCACTCCCCCCGTCAGGAGATCGGCAAGCAGATTAAAGGGACCCCATACGGCCCCTCGCGGGTGAAAGGGAAAGAAGCCTTCCAAGAGATCGACGACATTCACTAAGAAGTAATAGAGAAACCCATAAAACACGAGCGCGTGAAGCAGAGAAATCAACGGACGTCTCTTAAACACAGTCTTTTGGCTGAGGACCGTCCAGACGGCATCGAGGAGGCGCTCGGACAAGTTATCGAAGCGATCTTCGGCCCTTCCGCGCCGGATCGTCTTGTAAACGCTGTAGAAACCAGTCCCCGCAAAATAGAGCGCGCCAAAGGCCAGAATTAGAAATAGAATTTTTTCTATGGTCGTGAGCACAGCCGGATTTCGTTAGATCGTCAGATACGGACAGAATGAAGACTCGCTAGGGCTGATAGCCTAAGCGCTTGGATAGTTCAGTGCCGCCCTTCAGGATTAACGGGACGGTTTCCTTTTGAATTCTCTCGCCGTTTAACCGATGAGCGGGCCCGATGATGGCCAAGGTGCCGACAAGCGCGCGCCTATAATCACGGATAGGCACCGCAACGGAAACTACATCCTCCATGAATTCCCCTTGCTCCAAGGCATAACCGCTCTCGTTAATCTCTTTCAATTGCCCCGTCAGCAGACGGCGATCAACGATTGTTTTATCGGTGTAACGCTGCAGATGCTCTGGGAGATTTTGCTCCCATCCTTTCTCCGAATCAAAGGCGAGATAGACCTTTCCCGCCGCCGTACAATGTAAAGGCAGGGTACCTCCAAGCAGTGAAACTACGCGAACAGCGTTCTGCGTTTCGACGAAATCCAGGGGAATAATGAAGGACCCCTTTCTTACTGCAACGAAGGAGCTTTCTTTCGCGCCCTTTGCCAACTCTTGTAATGTGGACTTGGCCTGCGAGAGAATTCCCATTCGCTGCACATAGTTTTGGCCCAATTGCAGGCATCGTAGCCCCAGACGGTAGTTCTCAGTGAGCTTGTTCTGCTCGATATATCCCCGCGCTTCCAGGGTCGCAAGCAAACGGAAAACATTGTTTTTGTGGAGCTTCAGTTTCTTGCTGAGTTCAGTCACTCCGATCTCATCCGCATCGCCTTGAAACTGTTCCAGCACATCTAAAGCATGAGAAACCGACTGGATCATGTAGTTGGATTTTTCTCTCCACGCCATAACCGCTCCTTTAATAGCCACCTACCGGGACGGCGGACCGAAACTTACCAGCAAAAAAGCGTTTTAATCAATCCCGGATGAGTTGTCAACGGGCAAGGCTCTATTGCAGAAACTGTCTTGGGCACAAGCCCAAAAAAGATAACCTGGCAAGGGTTCGGCGCCCTTTGACAGAGGAACCTCGCGATTCCTTCGCTTCAGTGCCGCCGAAGGGACGCTCTGAAGGATTCAGCCGGGCAAGTGCCGGAAGGTCACTGAAGACTAATCGCAAGAACCGAACTTATTTGAACTTGTTGGGGACTTTTTCCCAGTCTTTGAGGAATCTCTCGATCCCGACATCGGTCAAGGGATGCTGCGTCAATTGCTTGATGACGGCATAAGGCATAGTCGCAACATGGGCTCCCATGAGAGCAGCAGTCAAGACATGGATGGGATTGCGAATGCTCGCCACCAACACCTCCGTGGAGAAATGATAGTTGGCGTAAATTTTTACAATCTGCTCGACGACCTCCATTCCGCTTTGGGAGATGTCGTCGAGGCGGCCCACGAACGGGCTGATATAGGCCGCACCGGCTTTGGCCGCCAGCAGCGCCTGAACCGGAGAGAAACAGAGGGTCACGTTCGTTTTGATTCGTCCTTCGAACGTCAGAGGAACCTTCACCACCACATTCTTTCCATAGCGGATGAGTTCCTCTCCCTCTCGCACCATCCCCTCCGCATCCAGGCTCACAGTCTCCAGACTTATGGGTCCGGCGACCAACTTGCAGATCTCGCTCACAACCTCATTGAATCCTCTGCCCGTCTTGGCAACAAGAGATGGATTGGTCGTAACTCCATCGATGAGGCCAAGGCTGTGAACCTCGCGGATCTCCTTGATATCCGCGCTATCAATAAAAAATTTCACGGTATTGACTCCTCTTTTTTCTATCTACCACTGTTTAGATGAATTGCCAATAAAAATTACCGAGCCGCGCGGATAGTTCCTCGCGCGCTCAGTCATCCGCTTGACCTCCCTAGCCTAGACTGTGTAAACATTAAACTCGCAATGAAAGTTGGATCCAAAGGATATTACGGTCTTCTGGCGATGGCCGACTTGGTTGAGAATTATAAAGGCAATCAACCCGTGCAAGTTAAGGAGATCGCGCGAAGACAGAAAATTCCTGAAGAGTATCTGGGTCAAATCATGGTCCTGCTCAAGCGAGCCAATCTCGTCCACGGCACAAGAGGGCCCGGAGGGGGCTACCATCTGGCACGACCTCCCGAGAACATCACCGTGAGCCAAGTCTTGAAGGTCCTCGAAGGCCCGCTGATGGGAGGCAACCCGAGAAACCAAAAGAACCGTCCCGTCTCCTCGATCGTCGCCCGTAGACTCATCGAAACCTGGGCGAGGGCGCTCGAAGCCTCGGAAAAAATCCTCGAGGAAGTGACTCTGGCAGATCTCTGCAGGCCCGACGACAGGGTCCAGATGTATTACATTTGAGTCTCGGCGTTCCCCTCTTTCTCTTGACCCCTACCCGGCAATAGGCTACAAAAGCGCTAATGGTTCTCCGACTGGAAACAAAGGTGAATGTCGCGGCATGGTGGCGCTGGGAATGTGTTCGGCGTCTGCCCCGTGCCTAGCTCCAGTCGTTTTGTCTTGAATTGAGAAAGGCCATAGGCGGACTGTCTATGGCCTTTTTGATTTTTAAGGGGTTTTTGCTTGAGCTCTCCGGGTAAGCCATAATGTTTCAACCGTCATATGAAGAATTTATTCGCCTAGCTAAGCTGGGAAACCTGATTCCCGTCTATCAGGAGCTCCTGATGGACCTGGAAACGCCTCTTTCCTTTTTTAAGAGGCTGGCGCGGAACCGCTACGCCTTTCTGCTTGAAAGCGTTGAGGGGAGCGAGCGCTGGGCTCGATACTCCTTCTTGGGAACGCAGCCCTATCTCGTCTTTAAGTCCAGGGGAAAGCAGATCGAGATCATTGAGGGTAGGGGAAAAAAGGTTTTAACCGCCGAGAGTCCATTGCGCGTCCTGGAAGATCTCCTCAAGGAGCACCATCCTGTCAGTGTAGATGGACTTCCGCCTTTTTTCGGCGGCGCCTTGGGCTACGTCGCCTACGACGCGGTGGAACAGTTTCACGACATTCCCAACACAAAAGAGGACCCGCTCGGCATGCCGGAGATCTTTTTCATTTTT
>VBLN01000212.1 GCA_005878685.1 Deltaproteobacteria bacterium
GGCTTTTCCCAGAAGTGATCGACTCCGAAGAGCACGCTGGCCCCAGGCGCCATGGTGGCACCGCCCGGTTGGATCCAACCATATTCCACCTCCGCGTTTTCGGGAGTAATTCCTAAAAGGATGACCAGCTCCGGTCTGCGGCGGACCGCCTCAAATGCCGCGGTGACATGATCCATGAATGTTCTATCGTTCGACACAAAATGATCTGACGGCAAAATGGCGACATAGTCTGACGGCGCTAGCGCAGCGATGCGCAGCAAGCTGTAGAGGATCGCAGGGGTAGTGCCCCGGTTATCGGGTTGAATGACGAAAGAATGCGACGGCGCGCGCGCGAGTAGCGGACGATAGAAAGGCTCGTGCGCCCGGTTCACCACCACGAACGTGCGGTCCGGCGAGATCGCCAGCGCGGCGCGCCGGGCGGTTTGTTCCAGAAGGGTTTTGCCCTCCAGGATCGGACAGAATTGCTTGGGACGGTCGTCCCCGGCGATCCTTCTAGTCAAGGGCCGCAGCCTGGTGCCGTCTCCTCCAGCCAAAATGACCGCCCAGTGGTCTCTATGATTTGGGAGGTCTCTCGGTAGGCTGTATGGGTTGTTTGCGCTAGAGACCATGATCCGAACCTCTCTTCTCTTTTTGTGTGCGCAATTTCTTGCCAAGCTCATGCAATTCGATTTTAACGCGAGCAGGCTACCTGTCTGTTAAGCCTGCGTGACGTTTTGCGGGAGTCCTGGGTAGCCGCAGAAGATGCAGCGTTTGTCGTTTTGATGATGCAGCTTGGCGCACAAGACTCCGTCGGTCCCTTTCAACCATGTGTAGGCTTCCGCTGCCAGCAGCATGCCGAGCAGCGGCGCCGTGAGATAAATCCAAAACGCCATCCAATGCTGGGCAGGCAAAGCTGATGCGAAACTACGTGCCGGGTTCATGCTCATCCCGGAGATAGGTGCTTCGACGGTGATGTACATGGCTACAAGCGCACCGGCGCAAAGGCCCGTGAAGCGATGGATTCGCGGGTTGTTCGATGCCAGCAAGACGGCGGACATGAGGATGAAAGAGATGATGACTTCGGCTAAGAAAGCCGCTCCCACGCCATATCTTCCGGGCATAGTAGCAACGTAATTAACGGAAGGGTTCTTAAGAAAGTTCCCAAGCAAAGCCGCGGCAATCAAAACTCCGGTTAGCCTTCCTGCGAATTGGGCCATAATGTAAAAGAAAGCGTCCCAAGGTTTGATCTTTTTCAGCCGGAAAAAAGTCAACGTGATTGACGGGTTGATATGCGCTCCAGATTGCATGCCCCACGGGGAATAGATGATGGCTACGGCGGTCAGTCCCATGGCCAAACCCATCAGAGCCCTGCGCGGCAGGGGATCGGCGATCGCCTGATGAATCGGCGAAGCCGGGTGCTCAAGGATCGTGCCAAAGATGCAAGCTGAGATCATGAAGAATCCCAACCCAGCAGCTTCAATGGCATACTCGGGCCAGTGGCGCGTGAGGGAATCGATCATAGCGATTAGATGCCGTCGAGAGGACAAAGGATGCAGGGGATTGGGAAAAGACTAACCGCGCTCGTTGTGACTGCCGATACTTTTGTGTAGCGCCTTCTGTTTTGAGCGCTCCAGCTCCGGCAGATTGCCCGACAGAAGCAAGGATTGAGTCACCTGAATCGTCTTCTTGTAGGTTTTCAAAAAAGCGACGCAGTCCGGGCAGACGCCCAGGTGGTGCTCCAGCTCGTTCGTGATCTCAGGGTCAAGCGTCCCTGTCAGGTAATCCGTAATGAGCGACGTGGCCTGCTTACAGGTGCCGGCCCGCTTCGATCGAGTTTGCTTGGCCACGAAATGCCCGCTCCTTTGAGGGCTTAGAATGACGGTTCATCGTTTGATTAGATGCCGGAGCGGGGCAAAGAGTTTCAAAGCACACTGTCAAGCTGCGGATCAAGCCGGCGAATAACCCAAATGCACCGCCAATTTACCTCGGAGAAAAAGCCGGGAGCGATGCAGCCTCGTCTTGACCGCCGCGACACTTAAGCCAAGAGTTTTGCCAATCTCCCGGTCTAAATATCCCTCGAGATCGCTCAGCACGACGACGGCCTTATCCATAGGTTTCAACTGTTCCAGGGCCTGGCCGAGGAGCCGCTGCAGCTCCCGCTGATCGGAGCGGTCGTCAACTTTGTCCGACCAATCGACGACTGGCCGCACGAGGTGGTGGCCGTCCTTTTGAAACTTGGGCAGATAGTCGTCGTAGAGAACCTCTTTGCTGCGTTTTTGCCGGCGCAACTTGCCCAGGGCTGCATTCACTGTCAACCGGTAAAGCCATGTGGAGAATTCGGCCGCGCCTCGAAATGTCTTCGCTTTCTTGTGAACCGTCAAGAAGACCTCTTGGACCACGTCCTCGGCGTCGGCCTCATTTCCCAAAAGCCGGAGCGCCCTTCGGTACACCTGATTGACGTTTTGGTGGAAGATAGCGTCGAACGCATCGGTGTCGCCGGCCTTGAGCCGCTCGACAAGGGACCGCTCTCGCGAACTTTCGCCGGCTGAAGATCTGAGTTCGCCAGTCTCTTCATAGGAGGTGAAATATTGCCTATTGCTTCGAGCCTCAACGCTTTTCGCTTCTACCATATCAACCTCCAGCGCCATCATTTACTTTTTCAACCTGCCCAGCAGTGTTTCGACAAAGGGGGAGCCGTTCACCATCGCTATTCCTCTGCGCTTTATTTTTTTCAGCATTCCCAACCCGTCGTCATCGATAAAGGTCACTCCCGAAACGTCCAAAGAGAGCGCCTTGCCTCCGCCATTGCGGTACTGACGGCATGCCTCTTCGAGTTCGGCCGTCGTTGTGCTGACGATCTTCCCGTCCAATCTCACGGTTATGGTTGAATCGTCTTCAAAGGTTTTTGTGATCCTAAGCATCTGTTGAAGTCCTCGTTGCACAGTTCATTGAGCAAAGAGTATGCCCACGCAAAAACATGGAAATCACCTCTGCTCCCAGACGTTAACCTGTTGTTTTGACTACATGTCCGTGTTCCGGGTTGGCTGCTTTGCATTGCGAAATATCACGACTGTTGCGAAATGTCGCAAGAACTAATATGTATACGCGGAGAATTGAATTCATGTTTTGCTTCCTACGACCGATACGCTGAGAAGGAAGAGAAATTTGGCGTCGACCATCGCAGAGAACAAATCCAGGGAAGAGACCCTACAGGTCACCGCAGAACTTAACCCTCAGCTCATCGAGTGGAGCCTGGATTGCATCGAGGTTTTGGATCTCGATGGGCGGGTGCTGTCTATGAACTTCGGCGGAATGAAGATGCTGGAAATACGCGACTTTGAGCCTCTGAAGAACTCCCCGTGGGTTGAGTTTTGGCATGGTCAGGATAAAGAGGCGGCACAAGCTGCTGTGGCCGCCGCCAGGAATGGGGACGTAGGCCGCTTCACCGGCCACTGTCCGACGTTGACCGGCACACCTAAGTGGTGGGACGTAGTGCTGACCCCGATTCTGGACGCTAAGGGAAAGCCCGAGCGTCTCTTGGCCGTCGGGCGCGATGTGACGGAGCAGCGACAAGCGGAGGAGACACTCCGCGCCATTACCGAGGGGACCGCGGCGGTGACCGGCAGCGATTTTTTCCGCTCGCTGGTCCGACACTTGGCTCAAGCACTCCGGGTTCGATATGCCTTCGTCGCTGAATGCACGGACAAAGCGAAGAGCCGAGTCCGAACGCTCGCATTCTGGGCGGGGGAAGACTTCGTTGAAAACATCGACTTCACGCTACGCGGGACACCTTGCGAGAAAGTCATCGGCGGTGAAGTGTGTTGTTATCCGGAACATCTCACCTCCCTCTTTCCCGAAGATCAAGAGTTGGTCACTCTCAAAGCCGAAAGTTATAAGGGTGTCCCGCTTTACAGCTCAGCAGGAGATATCTTGGGTCACTTGGTCGTGATGGACGATAAGCCGATGAGTGACGTGCATCCCAATGTTCCGATTTTGCGCATTTTCGCCGCCCGGGCGGGTGTAGAACTAGAGCGAAAACGGGCCGAGGAGGCGCTGAGAAAGAGCGAAGAGCGCCGCCGCACGCTACTCGACATCAATAACGCCATTGTCACCAAGCTAACACGAGATGACCTTTTCTGCGCTATTTCCGAGGCGCTTGGCCGCGCTGTCCCGTTCGACCGACTCGCCCTCACCCTCTACGAACCGGCGGCGGATCTCCTCCGCATCGTCACCTACGCGGGCCCGTATCAGCGCGCGGACTATTCCCCTATCGGTCGCGCGCTCGACCTCAGGGATAGCCCCGCAGGGTGGGCCTTCATACATCAAAAGCCTCTCTTACGCTCTAACTTGGAAACGGACCGTCAATCTTCTTCCGAGGAGCGCGCCTTTGGGCACGGCTTTCGATCCTTATGCGCGCTTCCTCTCACCATTCGCGGGAAAAGCATCGGGGCCGTGACCCTAGGAAGCCTTCAGAGGTTTCAATATACGGAGGCGGACGCGGAGTTCCTGATGGACGTCGCCAATCAAATCGCAATCGCCATCGACAACATGCGAGCCTACGACGATCTGCGTCGCCGAGTTCTCCGCTTAGGCGACGCAGATCGTCGTAGTCTCGCATGTTGTCGATGGCGATTGCGATTTGATTGGCGACGTCCATCAGGAACTCCGCGTCCGCCTCCGTA
>VBLN01000224.1:0-3451 GCA_005878685.1 Deltaproteobacteria bacterium
GTGAATGCCACGGAGATAATGCAGGAGATCCGCGCAATCAAGAGCGCCGAGGAGATCTCGTTCCTGGAGCGCTCGGCGGCCATCATCCAGAAGATGATCGAAACGATGACCAACACGGCCCGGCCCGGAATCACAGAGAAAGAACTCTACGCCTCCATCACTCATACGATGCTTCAGCACGGCGGCGAGCTGCCCACGCTTTTTTTCCTCGGCAGCGGCCCCGCGGTGACCAACAGCTCCTTTGTTCCGACAAACCGGAGGCTGCAGTCGGGCGACCGCATCGTCAACGAGATCGAAGCGAAGTACGCCGGCTACGCGGCGCAAGCCGTGAGCCCGCTGCTGCTCGGCAAGCCCAAGAGCGATTATCAGGAAATGGTCGAGCTTTCGGCGCGGTGCTTCGAGGCCGTACTATCGACCATGTGCCCCGGAGCGACGTTCGGAGCCCTCTTCGACACCTACACGGAGACCATTCAGCGCCACGGCAAGGGGAAGTATTCCTGGAATCACCCGATGATGCATGCGCGCGGCCTGGGAGACGACGGCCCGGCGCTTCTGGGCAACAAAGATCTCGAAAGATTCAAGCGCATCGAATTGCAGGTGGGCATGGTCTTTATCCTGAAACCGCAGGTGCGTTGGACCGAGGCTAAAGATCGGGCGAGCGTCGGTGACACCGTGGTCGTGACCGAGAGCGGCGCCCGCCGGCTGGGCAAACACGCACTCAAACTGATTGCCGCCGATTAGTCGACGGTCCGGCCTCGGCGTTGTGAAACTTCGCGACTTGCGCCGGCAATCAGTAGTTTAAAGACATCTCGAAATCGACGTTCTCTTCTCTTGCAAATGACTCCAAGCGCGTCCTTACGGCATTGATATTTAGTTTCGCCGGAACGGACAGCAGCGCCTCCAGGCGAAAAATGGAAGTCCCGCTGACCGGCGCCGCATAGGTCTTGGTTTCCATCGATTCAATGTTGATCCCGAGCTGGCTAAGAATGCTGCTCAGTTTATAGACAACTCCCGGATGGTCCATGCAGGAGACTGCGAGCTTATAGGGCAGGGAAGACTCTTCATGCTCCTTTCTGGAAGGAGCCTTGATCCCGATATTCAGTCTGGTCTGGGTCGCCAGTTCGTTATAAGTATTGGCGATGTTTAAAAGCTGGCGGCTTTCACCCGATATTAAAAGGATCAGAGCAAACTCGCCACAAAAGACTGCCATTTTACTGTCTTCAATATTACAGCCTTGCTTCAGGACAAATTCCGATATCTTCTCTACCAGACCAATTTTATCCGGACCTACCGCAGTCAATATGAGATTATCTTTGTCCGCCATTCTAGTTTGCCTTCGGCCTATTTATCGATTTTATTCTTAATCGGCGGGATCGATTTGAGATAGTCGGCGATCGCTAAGGCATCCTCGCGCTTCATGTTCTTGTAGCCGGCCTCGATCACCTCGGACATGAGGCCTTGGACATTATCGGAGTCCGGTTTTATTCCGGTTAAGAGCAGGTCAGCAATATCGTTACGGCTCCAATCTCCGATACCGGTCTCTTTATCTGGTGTGATGTTCGGAATCTCCTCGCCTAACGGTCCCTTCTTAGCGCCCGCGAGATAAAGAGACCGTTGCGGAACTCCCATAAAGTTCCGTGGCGTATGGCAATCACTGCAAAGCGCTACATGGTCAACCAAGTAGCGCGCTCTCTCGACGCCCTTTTGAGGCGCCTTGGCGGGCGCATTGGAAAACCGGCTAAAGAACTTAAACCAAATAAAGGTGCCCGCTGGGCGATAAAGGGGAGCCCAGCTTTTCAGCACAGGAGTCTCCTTGCGTATGGGCTTGAGAGTCCTCAAGTAAGCAATCAAAGCCTTGAGATCCTCTTCCGCCATCCCGGAATAGGCCTCATAGGGCATGACGGGTAAAAGCTTCTCGCCGTTCCGCCGAATCCCCTTCACCATGGCATCGTGAATCTGCTGATCCGACCAGTCGCCCAAACCGGTTTCCTTATCCGCGGTCAGGTTCGTCGAATAGACCTTCGCCATGGGAATCGGAAATTCGCGACTCCCAGCATGCGGAGTCCCCTTGGGTGGAGAGTGGCAGGCGCAGCCGCCGGCCAACGAAAAGATATACTGACCTCTCTCAACCAGGTCCCTGCTGGTCTCTTGAGACTGTGCAACCCTAAAGTCAAACATAAGGAAGATCAAGACCAAAAGTAACCGCATCCAATCCCCATGACTCGAGAAGCCTATGAAACTGTCCTGCTCCGAATTCTATGATCCAGAAACTTGAGGACCGCGTAGAAGATTTTATTAATCGGAGCCTCGCTTCCTTTCGTACTCAACAAACTTACGATGACTCCGTTTAAGGCTTCGTATTCGAGCGGCTTACCCGCTTCCAGGTCTTGCAGCATGGACGGCTTGAAGTCGCCGAGGCTGCGCGACATGCTCAAGGCGTCCTCCACAGCGGAGCGCCCCAGCTCGACTTCCTGACATTTCGCCGCCTCTCTGACCTCCTCCATGCATTTTAGGGCGAGATCGGTCAAAGAATCAGATTCCATAATCTTCTTAACCGTCGCCCGGGCGAGGCAAGAGAGAGCGCAAAAGGGCGCATTCCAAACGAGCTTCGTCCACATGGCCTTGCGGATCTCCGCATTGATTGCGCAGGGAACCCGAGCATCCGACAAGAGCTTCTGCACATGCTTTGCGCGTTCACTTGTGCCGCCATCCAATTCGCCCAAGACAATCCGCCCTCCCGCGCTGTGTTCGACTACTCCCGGCGCTGAAACAAGCGCTCCGATATAAACGACTCCCGCCAAGGTCCGAGCCTGGCCCCAAAGCGCGGCGATCTTGTCCGGGTTATCAACGCCGTTTTGAAGAGAGAGAACGACTGTTTTCTCACCCATCAGAGGTGCCAACCTCGCAGCCGCCTCTTCGGTGTCATACGATTTGACGCAAAGGAGGATGAGATCTACGGCGCCAACGTCCTCGGGGTCTGAGGTAAAGAGAGACTGAATTTTGAGGTCACCCTGAATGCTCTTTACCTTGAGGCCCTCTTTGCGCATCGCTTCAAGATGGCTTCCGCGCGCGATGAACGCCACACTCTGTCCCGCGGCAGCGAGGCGCGCGCCAAAGTAACCGCCCACAGCGCCCGCCCCCACGACCGCGATATCCATCTTTTGAGCTGCCATGGTCTGAAAACTTTAATGAGCGGATGAAAGGTTGTCAATCACCTGCTCCCTTGTCGGGAGTTTCAGCTTTGTTCTGTGATATGATATGAAGCGTCGGAGTAATGGAGAAGATCGATCCGCTTCCAGACCACCTGCAGCTCAAACGCTTTGCCATAGGCCAGCAGGTCGAGTTTCGAGGAAGGCCCTATACGGTTCTAAGTCGGACCACTCTGGCATCGGGCGAGCCGGCCTTAGTGCTTCAAGGGGAGAAACAATTTGTCATCGGCGCGGCCCAATTC
>VBLN01000224.1:3457-4305 GCA_005878685.1 Deltaproteobacteria bacterium
AGACAAAAGCTAAAACACGCTGGACGGGCGCTCTCCCGTCGAACGAAAAAAATCAGCGTCATGCAGGAGAAAGCAGCATGGGAAAGATTCGCTTGACATTGGCATGTTGGGATTATGATCGCACTCGGGCGCTTCAGGATGGCAGGGTTCAAGTGGATGGAGTTGAAATCAACTATCTGCCGCTTCGAGTCGAAGAAACTTTCTGGCGCATGCTCCGCTACCAAGAGTTCGATGCCGCCGAACTTTCCATGGGCTCATACCTGATGGCGCGGGACAAGGGTCTTCCCAAGCTCATCGCCATACCGGTCTTTCCCTCACGCGCCTTTCGCCATTCCTGCATCTACATCAACACAGAATCGGGCATTAAGGAACCCAAAGATCTCGTCGGCAAGCGGGTCGGCGTCCCTGAATATCAGATCACCATGGCGATCTGGGCGCGGGGAATTTTGCAGCACGAATATGGGGTGAAGCCGGAGCAGATGAAATGGCTGATCGGAGGGGAAGAGCATCCCGGCCGCGAGGATAAAATCAGGCACGACCTGCCGAAAAGCATCGACATTCGGCCGATTGCGCCAGACCAGACGCTCTCTTCCATGCTGGAGCGAGGAGAAATCGATGCGATGATATCGGCCCATATGCCCTCGCCTTTTGTGCGCCGCTCTCCCAGGGTGCGCAGGCTGATCCCCAATTTTCCGGAGGTGGAGAAAGATTACTACCGGCGCACGAAAATCTTTCCGATCATGCATACCGTGGCGTTAAGAGAAGATTTCTACGAGAAAAATCCCTGGGTCGCCCAGAGCCTGTGCAAAGCCTTCGCGGAAGCGAAGAGAATCTGCCAACACGCGATG
>VBLN01000224.1:4358-8629 GCA_005878685.1 Deltaproteobacteria bacterium
CCTTCAGCACTCGGATTGTATATCCTTGTGAGGAGAAAAAAATCTTATCTTTCCGGCAGAGGAGTCCATCTTTTGGGCGTATCTTTTGGGCAAAAGAGTGAACGCGATTCGGCCTTTTGCGACACATGTAAAAGAGAATTTGCGATCCAGGAAATAGTTCGCGTCAAAATGAGTCACGACCTCCAGTCCCGAGTTGACGTCAAGCCAAAGCCAGGTTAACCTTAACTGTTATGGCTGACGAAAAAACTCCTCCCTTAGAGGAGGCGAAATGGTGGATCGACCGGGGGCCGGTCAAGGAGCGCGAGAAAGAGACGCTGCTCGGCCGCGGGATCATCGAGAAATGGACCTATAACCTGCTAAAAGACTACCGCCAGGACCAGGCGGTGCGGAACGTCGTCGATATCAATCCGCGAGTTTTAAAAGATCTCTCCGTCGCGCCAGGTGAGTGGGGTTACCTCTCCCTTGACGTGGGAAAATACCCCGAAAACGCACTGGCGAAAATCAAAAGCAGCCTGCCGCTGCCGCCGGGGGCGCGGGCCCTCGTCATCGACGCGGGCTACTCTGTACGGGTCATGATTACCGGCGAGCCTATCGGCGCAACACTGATGGACATTAACTTTACCGAGGCCCCCTCGCTGGACTACTGGATCAACGGGGAGCTGGTGGAGGAGAGACTCTTCTTTAGCGTGGACGATGCGCTGAAAAGATTAAGGGGCGCGCTTCCCGGCTATCTGAATCCGCCAACGCTCGCCGAAAGATAACTTTTAGCTTTCTTCCTCAGCCTTGGCGCTTGCTTCTTAGTGGCAGCCGCAGGTCGCGGGCGTACAACCGCACCCACCTCCGGCCCCCACCTCGCCCTCTGCTTTGCGATTCCCCGGCGAACTGAACACGGAAAGCCTACGCTCCACTTCAGAACTCGCGCAGGCTGGACAAGTTACGGTCTCTTGAGATGACAGGACAAGTTCCTCAAAGCCCTTATGGCATTGACCGCAGCTATACTCGTAGATGGGCATGACGTGCTCCTTCTCCTTTGAGGTCTCCCGATCCCTCCGTTCAAGCGCCCGAAGAGGTCAGTTCTTCGGGAAAGGGAACGCTCTCGGTAATTTCCAATCCATAGCCTGATAGTCCCACAAGATGCCTTGGCTTGTTGGTGATGAGCCGCATTTTCCCCACTCCCAGGTCCCGGAGAATTTGTGCCCCTATGCCGTATTCTTTGAAGTCGGCCCGATAGACAAAAGAAGGGTTGAAGTCTCTCTTTCTCTTTCCGTCCACTCTGGGATAGGTCATGAGGGCGCCTTCCAGCCCCTTACCCTTGGTCTGTAAGTAGACGATCACCCCTTTCCCCTCCTCTGCGATCATCTCCATGGAGCGCCTGATGAGAGCGCCCGTATTGAGGAACTCAAAACCGAAGACATCCCCCGCGATATACTTGGAGTGCATCCGTACCAGCGTCTCCTCCCGAGGCGAGATCTCTCCTTTGACGAGAGCCAGGTGCTCGCTCTGATCGACATGGGTGTTGTAGACCACCGCTTGGAACGCTCCCGCGTAGCGCGTGGGCAGCCGCGCCGAAGCGACCCTGTAGACCAGGCACAAGCTTTAGCCCGTGCTCAGCCGCGAATATCTCCAAGTCTGGCAGGCGCGCCATGGTACCATCGTCTTTCATCACTTCGCAGATCACGCCCGCGGGCTTGAGCCCCGCTAATCGAGCCAGGTCCACCGATCCTTCGGTCTGGCCGGTACGCACCAGCACTCCGCCCGTCCGGGCTCGAAGCGGAAAGACATGACCTGGCGTGACCATATCTTGAGGTCCGGCATCGTCGGCAATCGCCGCGAGGATCGTTTTGGCGCGGTCCGCAGCGGAGATGCCGGTCGTGACCTCCTCGGCCGCATCGACCGAAACGGTAAAGGCGGTGCCAAACGGAGAAGTATTTTCGGAGACCATCATGGGTAATTCCAATTGCTTCACCCGCTCCTCGGTCAAGGATAAGCAAATCAAACCCCGGCCAAACCGAGCCATAAAGTTGATCGCCTCGGGCGTGACTTTCTCCGCTGCCATGCAGAGATCGCCCTCGTTCTCCCGGTTTTTGTCATCCATCAGGACGACCATCCGGCCTTGACGAATATCCTCGATCGCCTCTTCGATACTCGCAATTGGCATGCGCATCTACTCTACCATCCCGCCGGCTAACGTCAACCACTGCCGGCTGCGTGGTCACCGATCTCTTCTTGGCTTAATCTGATCAAGGACCATTTTTTGTCGCCGACACCGCGCTCAGCCATGACCCTTGCACCTTTGCCTAAAGCTAACCGCTTTGAGTCTCTCTCTCTGATCAAGAGATAGATCGAAGGCGCTTTGGATATCGCCTGCCTTAGCTCCGCTTCAGAAGAAAGAATGGGAATGACTTCCCTTTCAGTATAGAAATTGAAATCGTTCATGCTATCCGCATAGACATAAAGGGGCTCCGTCGAAGCCGCAATCTCTTTAATCTGGAGAGAAAGGAATCTCGGCGACTTGTACGGATCGAGCAAGGGCAAAACCCAAACCGCGAGACAAAGCATGCCCCCTGCGGTCGTGAAGGCGGTCCAGAAAAAAACCCGGGAGGGGAGGCGACGCCAGATCGAACGCACTGTGATCAACCCTCCTCCCGCCATCACCAAGGCGAAGGGGAAAGAGACACGCAGCGCCTCTCTATAAAAAAACCATGCGACCACAGGTGGAGATAGCGAGGCGACCCACAGGAGATTGAAGAACAGAAGAGTCAACCACCGATGGAGCGAACTCTCAGGAATTCGCCGCTCCATGAGATCGTAGAAATAACAGGCGACGAATATCGCCGCAGGGGGGATGATCGGCAAGAGGTAAAGGCCTCGCTTGGTGTCGGAAAGATCGAAGAAAAGAAAAACGGCGATGAACCAGGCGAAAAGAAAGAGGGGAATCGGTTCCCTGAGGAGTCTGAATCGGGGCCAATAGGCAAAGATTGCGGGGATAGCAAAAATAGTCCAGGGTAAGAAATCCGCAGGGAGGTTTACAAAGTAATAGAAAAAAGGCTCTCGGTGGCCGGCACCGCCAGTATATCTTTGGATATGATGGACCCAGATAAAATCCTCAAGCCATTTTCCGCCCGTCGCCCAACTGACCGCAGCGAACCATGGCGCAGTCACCAAGAGAAAAATCGCCATTCCTCCAAAGAGGCGCCATTCGAAGAGAGTCCGCCACTCGCGCCGCACCGTAACAAAAGCAAGCATAATCAATCCGGGCAAGACGATCCCGATAAGCCCTTTGGCTAATGCGGCAAAGCCCATCAGGGCATACGCTAACAGAAACCCTTTTCCCTCTCGGCTCTGAAAAACGGCCTTCGCAAAAAAGTAAAGAGAAAGAGTGAACAAGAAAGTAAACGTCATATCGGTGTGGGCCCAGCGCGCCTCCCATAGGACGCGCGCCGAGGTCGCCAAAACGATAGACGCAAGAAGCCCAATCCTGGCATTGAACAGGTCTCTTCCCAAAAAATAGGTCGTGAATACTAAGCCTACGGCCGACAAGGCTGACGGCAGCCGAACCGTCCATTCACTAACACTTCCCACAAGCTTGGAGCCCAGTAGGACAAGCCAGAAATAGAGTATCGGCTTATCCGTATAGAGTTGTCCGTTTACCGTAGGAATGAGCCACTCACCCTTGGCCAGCATGACCCGCGCGATCTCGGCGTATCTAGGCTCGACCGGGGCCCAAAAATCTCTCGCCCCGAGCCCAGGAAAAAAGAGCAGAGCCGTGAAGAGCGCAAGAAAGACGGGATGGAAGGAAGCTTCGCCAGAGAGATTCCAAATCGACAGTCTTTTCGTGTCGGGAAGAAGGTCTGCCATCGGGGAAGGATTCTAAACTGCGCTCGTTGTTATCTAGCACATCTCTAATGGAGATGCGAAACGGGAGGACTCTAAGAAGGGAATTGACAACTTTACGACACGGAGCTACAAGAAGGGTTGTCCTGTAGATTGAAGTTGCGATGATCGGGGGCAAGAGTCTGAAAACAAAGTGTTTTGTTCTTATCGTACTGGTGGGTCTCATCTCCTGCCGCCTGGCTTGGGGTCAGGTAGTGGCAAGCTTTTTTTACAACCAAGATGGAACCATACGTGAGCAGAGAGACACAAATGGCGACGGCAAAGCGGACCGCTGGATCTATTACAACAAGGAAGGCAAGATCGAACGGGCCGAGCAAGATGAGAACTTCGACGGCAAGGCTGATGTTTTTCTTTTCTACGAGGAGGGCAAGTTAAAG
>VBLN01000224.1:8660-16133 GCA_005878685.1 Deltaproteobacteria bacterium
CGGATCGACACCTAGTATTCCTTCAACGCCAAGGGAGAGATCGAGCGCAAGGATCAAGACACCAACAGCGACGGGAAAGCCGATATCTAAATCTCCTATCAAAACGACCAGCCGATACGCAGCGAAGAGGATCGCAACTTCGATGGCCGTGTGGATCGAGTTGTTTATTTCCAAGACGGGAAGATCGCCCGGATTGAAGAGGATACCAGTGGAACCGGCAAGATGGACAGCCTCTCCTATTTCCAGGATGGTCAACTGGTGAGGAAGGAGATCGACCGCAAACATACCGGCAAAATAGATCTTTGGGGCTACTATCAGAACGATCAACTGGTCAGGCAGGAAGAGGATCTTAACGGAGACGGCAAGGCGGATCGGTTCCTGTACTTCCAGACCGGGCAATTGATCCTGAGAGAAGAGGACTCACAGAGCCAGGGTCGGATCGACCTGATCGAGTCGTTCAGCCAGGGAAAGCTCACGAAGCGCTTGAGAGACGGCCAAGGGAAAGGGAAATTCGACACTCTCTATCTCTTTAAAGATGAAAAGCTCGCACAAGAGGAGCGGGATACAGACGGAGACGGATTCTTTGACCTCCGGATATTCTATGAAAACGGAGCAATCGCCCGTCAGGAAGCCGACACCAACAAAGACCGCCGTGTTGATGTCTGGGTGACTTTCAAAGACGGAAAGCAAGTTCAACAGGACGAGGATCAAAATTTCAACGGCAAGGTTGACGCCCGCTATTTTTTCAAGGATGGGCAAGTGGCAGGACAGGAGCAAGTGGCGGAGGCAGAACCGAGTACGCCCGTTCTGCCCTTTGGTTCTGTCCAAGATGAGCTTACCAGCATGACCGCTCCCATTAGCCCGAGGGAGCGCGCCGGACAAAGAGTCGCAACTAAAGCCACCGGCGGGAAAAAATGAGTCTAGCGAAGTTCGGATCATTGATGCCCTTTGTCTTTCTTTTGGCAGGTTGCGACCCTGTGCCGGTGCAGTACCCTCCGGGCGCGACTTCCTATCCGGCTACCCAGCCAACCGTATCAGCAGGCGCTCAATCCGCCAGCTCGCCCCGACCGCAGGTAACAGGTTCACAACGCAGCCAATACATCTGGGACAAGATGCTGGAGGGCGTCGCCATGGGAGGTTCCATCGCTGGACCTTACGGCGCAGGAGGAGGCTTGATCATCGGACTCATCACCGGACTTTTCACTGCGGACGCACATTACGCTCAGCTCACCTCGCAGATCCAGTCGGAACAAGCCAAAGATAAAGAGCTCGAGGCACAGATCGAACAGGAGATTGAGCGCCAAAGGAATCTGGAAGCTCAGCTGGGAGGCGTCTCTGGCAATCCAGCGCAGCAAAAACAACCAGAAACGCCTCAGGCAGCCCAAAGACCGATCCAGACCAGCCCAAAGGAGACAACAGTCGCCAAGAAGAAGGAAGAGTCAACCGCCGTCGCCTCTCTAGGCAAAAAGGAGAGTCTCCCTACCGCACCCAGCAGTCCGTTTAAGAACGTCGAGATCCGAGACACGAACGGCGACGGCGTTCCCGACCTATGGATCTATTATAACCCGGTAAAGCCGGGCGAGATCGTGCGGCAGGAGGAAGACACGAACGGCGACGGAAAAGTCGATACCTGGAGCTATTTCAACGACGGGAGGTTGGTGCGGCGTGAAGTCGATACCAAAGGAACCGGGAGACCTGACACGCTTTACTATTATGAGAACGACAAGATTGCCAGGGAAGAACGTGATGAAAATGGCAGTGGACATGTGAGTTTCCGCGCTATCTATCAAAATGGCCATCTTGCTAAGGTGGAGAGAGATACCCACGGAACAGGAAAGATCGACCTTTGGCTCTATTATGATACTTCGAAGGAGGGCGAGGTCGTCTCGAAGGAGGAAAGAGATCTCAACGGCGACGGCGCCGTCGATCTGTGGTCCTACTATGAAGATGGCAGACTCGTCCGGCGTGACCTAAGCGCCGTAGGATTGGAACTCGTGTCGAAGCAAGAACAGATCCCATCTTCGCCTGATCCCAAAGGACTTCAAGCGTCAGGCAACCCAAAATGACCAGGGAGATGTTCGAGAGTTGGGGCGACCTAGGACTCCACTCTGTCTTTAAGAGCCCGTTCCTATTTCCTTCCTTGGCGCTTCACCTTATGGCTCTCTATTTAGCGCTAGGTGTGGGCAACTTCCCGACAAACGAAAGCCGTCCCATTCCGATCCAGTTGCTGGAAATGAGGGAAGGAAGCTCTCCCGACAAGAGCGTCGGGCCTAATCGTGGCCCGGGTGGACCACGCACTTCTCCTAAATATGGCAATCCGGCCCCTCCACGACAAAGCACAGGAAAGCTGGATACGGGTTCGCTGGAGGCGACGACGCCTAGCGAAGAGCCCGCTCCGGCTCCACAGCCTCCCGCGCTCCCAGGGCCCAAGGTTCTGGCCGGAGGAACCCGTCCAGAGCCGCCCGTATCAAAGGAGACTTCGTCGGACTCTTTGGTCCAGCTACCGACCAAGGAAACTTCAGCAAACCTTCCTACCACAGGTAATGCGGAGACGAATCAGAAGAGTCTTACCTCAATACGGCTGGCATTAAGGCACTCAAGGAAGGATCACAGCTTCCGGGAGCGCTCAAAGGGACAGGAACGGCTGCCGGTCCCTATGGGGTTCCAGGAGGAAGCAGGAGCGGGACGGGAACGACCGGAGGTGGAACCGGCGTCGGGAGTGGCGGAGGAAGCTATGCGGGACTTAAAGGCGGGACGAACATAGACTTTAACCAATATCTCAAGCTGATAGAAAAGCGCGTCAATTCAGTTTGGCGCTATCCTGAAGATGTCTCAGGGGTCCAGAAAGTAACCGTCCGCTTTGCCTTGGATCGAGCCGGGAAGCTCACTCAAGCGGATGTTCTGGAGTCAACCGACTCAAGGCTCAACTCGAGCGCTCTCGAGGCGATGAAAAAAGCTTCTCCCTTTCCCCCGATGCCGGAAAGTCTGAAGGAACTCGCTGGAGAACCTCTGATTATTCGCTTCACCGTCTCCATTCGCGTCAGAGGATAAGAATCCAAGCCGCTTTTTTTATCCTCAACGGGATTTTATTGAATTAATTTTTCCTTTGGGTATTCTTCTGGCAAAATTCTGAAAGGATTTCCTTATGCAACAAGGGTTGGATCTCTTTCAGATCATCCACCGGGGAGCACTGGCGACCTATCCGCTGATCCTCTTGTCCGTGGTCAGTGTGGCAGTCGTACTCGAGCGCCTCTGGTCTCTCCGGAATATCGGCTCGGTGACCTTAAGAATCGCTGACTCGATCTTGGAGCCTATCAGGAAGGGCCAAAAAGATTTGGCGATCGCTATCTGCAGACAGAACTCTCACTGCCCGGCTGGCAGGATATTTTTGAACGTCATTTCAAAGCACGGAGATCAGGGCTTAGAGTTGGCGGGGACCTTCGCGACAGAGGCGATGTTTGAAGAGACACAAAAACTGAGAAAGCATCTCTGGATCCTCGGAACGGTGGCCAGCAGCGCTCCCTTCATAGGACTGCTCGGCACGGTCGTAGGTATCATCAAGTCTTTTGAGAACATGGCGATTGTAGGGACCGGAGGATTCACCGTCGTCGCCGCTGGAATCTCCGAGGCGCTCGTGGCTACCGCCTTAGGTTTGGGAGTAGCGATTATCGCCCTCATCTTTTACAACTATTTCCAGACCCGGATTGCCAACATCAACGGTCTATTCCGCATCCAAGTTGCAAAGATCCTTGAGAACATCAGCCAGTGAGGAAAAGTTTATGGCTATGGGTCCACTCAACCGCGAAGACAGCTCGGACATTATGTCCGAGATTAACATCACGCCGCTCACCGATATCTTTTTGGTCTTGCTCATCATCTTCATGATCACCAGCTCGGCGATCATCGAATCCGGAGGCAAGGTCAATCTCCCCAAGGCCGTCAGCACACAGTCCGAACCCAGAGGGACCACGGTGACTCTGGCTCCCAACCGTGAAATCTTCGTCAACCAGAAAAAAGTGAGCGAGGCGAATCTGGAATCTACGCTCAAGGAGACGCTGAATGCTAGTCCTGACAAGATCGTGATCTTGAGGGGAGATAAAGATGTGCTCCTGGGCGAGGCGGTCAGGGTCTTGTCGATCGTCAAGAGGGCTGGGGCTTCAGAGATCGCGATCGCGGCGGAGGCAGAGAAAACCGCCCGGTAGACCTTTGGAGCTACCGCTCACCTCTCTGTCCGCCGCCGGAGAATCACCGAGGAGGCCCCTCGGTTGCCGGAGGCGGCTGCTGCGAATGCCTGAGGCTCTCTTCTCTGCCGCGGTCAATCTCCCTTTGGATATCTTCCTTACTTCTGCCAAGCCTTTCGACTTCGAGCTTGAGATTTTTCTCTTTCTCAAGGAAGACCTCCAAGTCCAGTGAGCGCTGCTGCCCGCGCTGGTAATATATGGATACCGAGTCCCGGCCGATCGCACCGTCGCCGGCGCGGGCCGTGACCTGGATCCGATTGAGCCCTTCCACCACAGGGACGGAAGACGAAAAAAAGCCATCTGCGGCTAAGCGGAGATATGACGCCCTTTGGCCGACGGTCTCATTGAACACTTGCACGAAATCTACCCCCACCACGGAGACGTTCTCTAAAATTGCAAGAATATCGCCGGCTCTGACCACGGGGGTAAAAATCCCACCGCTTTCCTTGGCGATCCCCACAGCAGCCGCAGGGTACGAGAGGGCCTCGTCTCCCAAAGCAAATACATGGACTTTGATACCTGCTTTGCCTGAGATCCGGGCAGCGTTTATGGCCAGATCGGTATCTTCGACGGTGACTCTTCTTCCCCCGCCGATAGGCAGCGTAGGATAGCCGTCGGTCAAGAGAAACTGAACCTTGACCGCGTCCGTTCTCCGCTCGCTCACTCCCAGTCCGGCTAGCTCTTTGATCGCCAGACGGATCCCCGAGGCCATATGGGTTCCGCCATAAGGTCCCGCCATGAACACGTTGTCCAGTGACTGCTTTACCTTCTCAAAATCGTGGGTCAGGGGCTGAACAATCTTCGCGTCCTGACTAAAGGTGATCAGCCCCACGCGGGTCGTCTGCGCGTTGAGCTGGGAGAGGAGGCGTCGCGATGCCGCGACCTCGGCCGCCAGGATAGAATTCCTCAGATCTCTCATCGGTGGTCCGCCTAGGCCACCGCCAAAAATGCTGATCTGCGGTCTCCCCCACCGGGGAGAACCCGAAGAGGGGAGATTCGCATCACCCAGATCGACGCCGGCGTAATTTGCCGTGCTGCCGGAGATATCGAGAACAAAAAATATATCTACATTGGGTGTGCGCTCGCCCTGTGTGGAAACCTTGCCGCTGATCAGGACCATCTCCTGGTCCTGGACAATTCGAGAACCATCTTTGGGTGACTGAATCTGGACTTTCGGCTCCGCACCCCATGATCCATGAGGCAAGCAAATGAACCAGGAAAGAAAAAGCGGCAACGCAAAAACTTGCCGAGAGCGGACCTTCATAACGCGCACACGAGAAGGAAAATAACACGGATTCGAAAGGCTGTAAATGACAAGGCGTCGTTTGCCGGAGAGAAAACCAAAGTGGTATAATGCCGTTTATGACGGGTATCAATAAATTGATTCCTCTGGGCCTTCTGGCCGTTTTCTGTTGGACGGCGCCTCTTTTTGCCGACTATATCCTTGTCCTCAAGAACGGCCGGCGCATCACCGTGGAGAGCTACCGCGAAGAGGGCGGAATGGTCAAGTTCCGTGGCCTCGGAGGGGAGATCGGTATTTCCAAAGACCAGGTTCAGTCCATCTTAAAGGAAGGAGCAAGTGAGGGCGAGGGCCAAAATTTACGACTGCCCACCGCGGCAGAAGGCTCTTCGATACCTGCAAGCGCTAGTCCAGAAGAAAAGCCCAAGGTTGATGAAAAAAAGGACGTAAAAGAAAAACTTCTAACCCCAGAAGAAAAGCTTGCCGAGGAAAGAGCTAAGGAGGAAAGCGAATACCGCAACAAGGTCGCTAAGATCACTGAGGAGCTAAAAGCAGCCCGAGATCGTTACGCTCTGACCACTAGAGGGAGCGGCGGTCCTGAGCCATCCTTGCTCGACAGCGAGGAAGCGATCCGAGCGCGAACCGATGACCTTAATTCGCGGCTACGCGATGCGCAGTACAATCCAGGGGGACCCAGCGATGCGGGCGGGGTCAGGCTCTCCACGCCGTCTCCGTTCACCGGCGCCCCTCCCTCCACGACCGAATTGCGACCCGGCGAAGTGATTCCCCGGGTGGATAGCCCCCTTCCATCCTATTCCCAAAAAGAGAAAGAGCTCAGCGAACTGAGAAATCAGATCAATCAATTGACGAAGGATAGAGAGAAGCTGATCGAAGAGATGCGGCAAAAGAACCTCAACACCGGATCCCTTTTCCTCGAATGAACCTCCCTGATGTCCGCACCCAAGCCTTTAGCCATCAGCAGTCAGCGCTCAGGCCAGCACGTCCTTAGGCTTCACTCCGGCCTAAAATAACGGCCAGCTACAAATATCAATTCAATAGCCTCTACATAGATCGAGAGTCCGGGCTAAAAAAGAGGCACCATCTTCACGAATCCGTGTTACAGAAGGCGGTAAGAAAGGCCGTGATGAAGGCCGGGATATCCAAGCCGGCAAGCCCGCACACTTTCAGGCATTGCTTTGCTACGCACCTCCTGGAAGACGGGTACGACATTCGAACTGTTCAGGAACTGCTGGGTCACCGAGACGTCAGCACCACGATGATTTACACACACGTGTTGAACCGGGGCGGACGGGGGGTGAATAGCCCGGCTGATCGGCTATGCTGATCGGCTATAAGGGGGGGCACGATCTTGCCGGGCGGTGACCGAGATAGGCTGCGGGCTGTTAGGGAGATAGGCCGCGAGATCAGGCAGCGTCTGTCGACCAGAAAAGCTTGACAGGTTGGAACAAGTGAGCGATATTGCGACCGATTCATGTTTGATGAGTGGAGCCAGCTTGGGAGATAGGCCGCCAGTGTTTGTCGCCGCCTAAGCGGCTCACTTAATAGTTAGAGCGATCCATCATCTACGCGACTACCGCGCATGACCGAGAGGATGCCGACGCACTCTTCTTGGAACGAGGGAGGACTTGCCATGAGGAAAACTTTGTCCTGTCCATACTCGTTCAGAATTAATAAACGAGGACAACCATGACAATAAGAATATTTGTGTTCTTGAGCGCTCTGTCGTTCTTTTTGCTCGGGTCAGGAAGTGGTCTGGCAGCACCACAACAGGACGTAGGGCCGGCTGCACGGAAAGTCATCATCTTCGTTTGGGACGGACTTCGGGCGGACGACGTAACTCTGGAGAACATGCCGAATTACTTCGCCCTTGCCCGGTCCGGGGTCGTTTTCGCCGATCACCACGCGGTATATCCAACTTTCACCATGATGAACTCCGCGTCCATTGCGACTGGAACGTACCCGGGGATTCAT
>VBLN01000221.1 GCA_005878685.1 Deltaproteobacteria bacterium
CGGCGGTGGCCGAAAGACAACGAATCATATCTACCGGGGCGTCAAACCCGACGGCTTGACCATCGGCAATGTGGGGGTTGGCCTTGTCGCTAACGCTGTGTTGGGAGAGCCAGGTGTTCAATACGATATCGATAAGCTCATTTACCTCGGCTCGCCGAATAGGGGAAACCAATACATCCTCTTCAGCGTCGCCAAGCTGGGGCTCGACAGCCTCGAGAAATTTCGTGCCTATCGTGGACTAAGGATTGGTGCCCAAACCGTTGGGCACGATCTCTATATCAATGGCCGGCTCTTTGCCTGGCTTCTCGAACTCAAGGAGGCTAGGTTTGTCACCGGCTTCTCCGGCCCGGAGATGGACATAGCGCTGATGCAGGGCGAGTTGGATGCGAGGACGGGCGACGCCGATACGATTCTTGTACGGACGCCGGAGTTTGTTGAGAAGAGACTGGTGCACTTCCAAGCTGTCATCGAGATCCCCAAGGGAGAGAAGCATCCCCGCTTTGCCAATCTGCCCGAGATCGAGAGCTTCGCGAAGTCGGAAAAAGAGCGGAGGCTTCTGGCTATGTTTCGGACCTTTCGATCAGCCGGGTCTCCTTTTATCCTCCCCCCAGGCACGCCGAAGGAGCGGGTGCAGATTCTCAGGGAGGCGATACAGAAGACTCTCAAGGATCCTGGGTTTCACAAAGAATATAGGAAACTCACCGGAGATGACCCGGCGCCGCTGATGGCGGAGCAGCAGGAGAAGTTAATCCGAGAGATTCCGCGGGAGCGCGAGATTATCGAACTCTTTCACAAGCTCGCCGGCGGCGAACCCCTGCCCCCTCGCTAAACAGTTCTTCTTCCAGCTTTTTCCTCGCCGTTGTTTTGTCCTTCGCTATGTGTTTTAAGAAGGACGCTTATGGAGGCCTCGCTCGTTCAGGCAGCCATTCAGGGCATCCAGAATCTCTTGGATCCTTACGTCTTCTTGGCGATCATCGTCGGAGTCGGCATCGGGACCTTCACAGCCGTAGCGCCCCAGGGAATCGGGACTCCCCTCGTCTACGCCATTTTGGTGCCTATCGTTGTCTCTTGGACGCCCATCAGGGCGATTGCGTTACTTATAGGCGCAAGCGCAGTAAGCGCGATTTGCGCTGCTTACCTGCCCGTACTTTTCGGCATTCCCGGCGGCGCGGGCTCGCAGGCGACTGTGCTTGACGGCTATCCCATGGGGCAGAGGGGCGAGGCGCGAAGGGCTCTCGGCGCATCCTTCATGGCAGGCGGGTTGGGATCTCTCATCGGTACGCTCACCTTGGCTTTAGCCATTCCTGTGGCCAAGCCATTGATCTATCTGCTCGGCTCGCCGGAGCTATTCATCGTCGTTCTTTGGGGTCTGACCACGGTCGCGCTCCTGGTCGGAGACCGGCCCATCAAAGGACTCATCGCCGCGGCCTTTGGGCTATTGATCTCGAGCGTCGGCCAGCAACATCAGAGCGGCCTGATGCGCTTTGTCTTCGATCAGATCTACCTCTTGGACGGTCTCCCTCTGAGCGTGATCGCGCTGGCGCTTTTTGGCGTGCCATCCGCTCTGGATTTGGCTCTCACCAGGCTGGGTGTCGAAAAGCAACCCACCGCTCTCACGGGAAGCTTGCTCGACGGAGTCAAAGATACGCTGCGCGAGTGGTGGCTGGTGCTGCGCTGCAGTTTTGTCGGGGTTTGGGTGGGTATTGTGCCGGGGATCGGAGCGCAGACGGTCGACTGGCTGAGCTACGGCCATGCCGCGCAGACTTGCAAAGGCGCAAAGGACACCTTTGGCAAGGGAGATGTCCGCGGCGTGATCGCGCCTGAGAGCGCCAACGACGCCAAGGATGGCGGTGACCTGATTACCACTCTTCTTCTGGGATTTCCGCAGGGGACGACGACGGCCCTCTTCATCGTCGCGCTGCTGGCGATGGGGTTGATTCCAGGTCCTGAGATGGTCAGAAAGAACCTCGATGTCATTTTCAGCATCGTCTGGATTCAAGGGCTCTCGGGGATCATCGGCACTTTGGTCGGGTTTGCACTAGCCAATCAGCTGGCCAAGCTCGCCTTGGTGCGCTATTCGATTATGGTCCCGATTATCCTAACCTTTATCTTTATCGGCGCGTTCAGCGCGGATCGCGATCCGGCCGATCTGCTTGTGGTGGTTGTTTTCGGTGCTTTCGGTTACTGCATGCGGCGGTGGGGCTTTCCGCGGCCGCCGTTGATCCTCGGGCTCGTCCTCGGAGAGCTGCTCGAAAGGTATCTTTACCGTTCGGTTGCGAGCTACGGCTTGAGTTGGCTTGGACGGCCGGGCGTAATCGTTCTCTCTTTTCTTGCGATAAGCTCTCTGATTTATACCCTTTGGGGGCGTTCCAGAGAAAAACGTCCGGCCGGAATCAAACAGCGACGGATCAGTTTCAAGTTCAAAGGAGAAATTTTCTTCACAACATTCTTTCTGCTGCTGTTTTTGGCCGCGCTGTTCATCGGATGGGATTGGCCCTTGATTGCCAAACTGATGCCGATCTATGTGGCCGCGTTGCCCGGGGCGCTTCTGGCCCTGTCCCATCTTTACTCACATCTCACCGGTCAGGAGGAGAGGAGTCGAGACATTGCCGGCCCTGCGACGGATGAAATCTCTACTACAACATTGGATCGCGGAACCGAGCTCAGGCGCACGCTCACTTTTTTTGCTTGGTTCGCCGGCGGCGCTTTAGGAGTCTGGATGCTGGGAATGGTCATCTGCCTGCCGCTGCTGGTTTTCTTCTACAGTCTCATCGAAGGTAAAGAGAAATGGAGGAGTTCTTTTCTCCTGTCCGGTGCGGCTTATCTCCTCGTCTGGGGTCTGTTCGATTATCTGCTCGGCATAAGATGGCCTGCGGGACTCCTTTTGGAATGAGAGGAGGAAACCTCCCTATCCCTTCGCTTCAGTGCCTCCTCGTCGGGAAGTCTGGGCTGCTCGCTTCGGGCAGCATCGAAACTCTCCGCCAAAGAACGGTGGCGGATCAGACATCGATGCTGCTTATCCTCGGCTTCGCAGAGACTTCCAACGACTCGGAGTCAATCTTCGCTCAGGGACAAGGCAGGTTTCCTGAAGGGAGAGGGCGAGGGGGAGCGCGAGTAAGGCACTGGATCTTCGCCGTTGATTGACAGATTTTTTTCTATGACCTAGTCTCGTTCAGCAATTGAATATGGAGGAGGAATCGGCATGACGGTTTTGGTGACCGGAGCGGGACTCATAGGATGTCACTTGGCAAAGCGCATGGTCAATGATGCTAAGAAGGTGGTTCTCTATGATCTCTCTCCCAACCGGGAATACATCCAGCGAGTCGTAGGCAAAGACAAAGCCGAGATTGTTGCGGCGGATATGCGCGATCTGCCGGCGCTGATCCAGGCGCTTAAGAATTTCGACGTCGACACCATCGTCCACACGGCAGGGCTCATCGGGAAGAGAGTGGCAGAGAACTCGTATACCGGTAGCACCAATAACATACTCGGGACGATCAACGTTTTGGAGGCTGCCAGGCTCCGCGGCTTAAGACGGGTCGTTTACGTCAGCACCTTCGGCGTCTATGACCGAGCCAAGATCGCTCAAGGTCCGATCCGCGAAGATGCGCCGATCGGCGGTCACAATCTCTACACGGTCACGAAGGTCTGCTCCGAGCATCTGGTTCACAGCTACACGGCCCAGTATAAGCTCGACACGATCATCATCCGGCCGGCCGGCGTGTTCGGCCGGGGTCATTACGCCGGCGGCTCGACCGTGGGCATGGTGATGCGTGATTTGGCGCTGAACGTCATCAAAGGCGAGCCTTTCACGATCGACGCCAAGACTTATTTCGCCAACGAGTACGTCTACGCCAAGGATGTCGCGTTGGCGCTCGACCTGGCCTGCAACGCGCAAGGTCCAAAGCAGAGAATCTACAACGCCGGCAGTGGCGTGGTCACCAGCGCCGGCGATTTCGCACAGACTATTCGAGAGCTGGCTCCTAAGCTTGAGGTTAAGGTCGTGGGAGACGAAGATAGGGACGGTCAGCGCGAGTTTCCTCTGGATCTCGACCACTCCCGGGCCGAGCTGGGTTACACTCCGAAGTTTCCCATGAAGGAGGCTCTACAAGATTACATGGAAGAGCTGTGGAGCGAACGAAGCTAACGCTAGCGCTCACTTTCGCGGGAACGTGAAGGGGGCCCGTGATACGCTGGAGCGCGTGGTTCTGCTTTCCCTCTGACTCCCCGGTCCTTGGCTTGCGAAGATCTGTCTCCAATGGACGCAGTTCCACATTCAATAAGGGGTTCACTTGAAGTAGTGAGATAGTCCCTGCATCAGGAGTCTCATGCCAATGGCGGCAATGAAAAGACATAGAATCTTGGAAAGCACAGTGCAGACTGTTTTCCCCAGGACACGATAAATTGCATCGATAAAGTAAAGAATCAACCAACTGAGGCCTACAACTACTAGCACAGAGACCGCGGCGACAAACAAACCGTGTTCAGAGAAAGTGAGCAGCACGGTCATCATTGCCCCAGGACCCGCGAGAATGGGACAAGCGATGGGAACCGCTCCGATATGATCGGCATCCTGCTCCTCTCCGGTTAGTACGCCGCGTACCAGCGCACCGAACACCAGATGA
>VBLN01000222.1 GCA_005878685.1 Deltaproteobacteria bacterium
CGCAACGGCCGCACCTGTTGCTCATCCTCTCCCAGAGACTTGAGCGCGATTTCGGCGGCCTTGCCCATCCCTATAATGCCGGCCACGTTTTCTGTTCCTGCTCTGCGATTGCGCTCTTGATGCCCACCAAGGAGAAAGGGGCGAAACGTGATCCCCCTCTTCACATAAAGAGCGCCGCTCCCCTTGGGCCCATGAAACTTATGGCCCGATAACGTCAGCAGATCGATCGCGCTCTGCCTTAGGTTCAAGGGGATTTTTCCTGCCACCTGAACACCATCCACGTGAAAAGGGACGCCCTTCGCTTTCACAATCTCCCCAACTCTCTCTATGGGGAAGATCACGCCGGTCTCGTTGTTGGCGTACATGACAGTCACCAGGGCAGTTTCCTCGCTCAGGGATTCTCTCAGCTCATCCAAATCAAGCAACCCATCCTTATCCACGCTCAACCAAGTGACCCGGTACCCCTTCTTCTCCAAATGCTGGCAGAGGCCCAACACCGCGGGATGCTCCACTTGAGTCGTTATGATATGGCGCTTCTCCGGACGCGACTCTAAAATTCCTCGGATCGCAGCGTTATCTCCTTCGGTCCCGCCGCTTGTCAGGATGATCTCGATCGGATCTGATGCGCCCAGAAGGCCAGCAAGCTGTTCGCGAGCCTCCTGAATTTTTCGACCGGCCTCACTCCCAAAACGATGGACGCTCGAGGGATTGCCATAGAACTCCGTCAGATAAGGACGCATCGCTTCGAATGCCTCGGGAGCGAGACGCGTCGTCGCATTGTTGTCGAAGTATATCTCAGAGCCCATAAAAGCTTGCCTTCTTTAACCCTCGGCCATCAGCTTTCAGCCAAAATCTCCTGTCGCTGACTGCTCTGATCGCTGACGGCTCAGTACTTCTTCACCCCACACTGCCTTCGAGACTCACGCCCAAGAGTTTCTGGGCTTCGACTGCAAACTCCATCGGCAATTCACGGAAAACCTGCTTGCAGAAACCGTTGACGATCATCGTCACCGCATCTTCCGGCGAAATCCCGCGCTGCCTACAGTAAAAAAGCTGATCTTCGCCGATCTTGGAAGTCGTCGCTTCGTGCTCTACCTGCGAGGAGCTGTTCATAACTTCCTGGTAGGGAAAGGTGTGCGCGCCGCATTGATCACCGAGCAGCAAGGAATCACACTGAGAATAGTTGCGCGCGCCCGTGGCGCCCCTCATGATCTTCACCAGCCCGCGATAGCTGTTTTGCCCGTGGCCTGCTGAGATTCCTTTCGAGATGATCGTGCTCTTGGTGTTCTTCCCGATATGGATCATCTTGGTCCCCGTATCTGCCTGCTGGTAGTTATTGGTCAAAGCCACGGAGTAAAACTCGCCGACGGAATTGTCTCCCTGCAGGATACAGCTCGGATACTTCCAGGTAATCGCCGAGCCGGTCTCCACCTGTGTCCAAGAAATCTTGGAATTTTTCCCCAAACACTTGCCTCGCTTGGTAACAAAATTGTAAATCCCACCTTTGCCGTCTTTGTCGCCTGGATACCAGTTCTGAACCGTCGAGTACTTGATCTGGGCACTCTCCAAGGCAATCAGCTCCACCACCGCGGCATGCAACTGATTGATATCCCGCATCGGTGCCGTGCATCCTTCAAGATAGCTCACATAGCTGCCTTCCTCGGCGATGATCAGCGTGCGTTCGAATTGGCCGGTCTCAGCTGCGTTGATGCGAAAGTAGGTCGAGAGCTCCATCGGGCAGCGCACTCCCTTTGGGATATAACAGAAAGATCCGTCGCTGAAGACCGCCGAGTTAAGCGCCGCAAAAAAGTTATCCGTGTAAGGCACAACCGACCCGAGATATTTCTGGACCAGGTCGGGATGCTCCTGCACCGCCTCGGAAAAAGAACAGAAGATGATCCCCAGTTGAGCCAGTTTCTCCTTGAAAGTAGTCGCGACGGATACGCTGTCGAAGACCGCATCGACCGCCACCCCAGCGAGCTTCTCCTGTTCCTGCAGAGGGATACCCAGCTTCTCATACATCGCCAATAACTCCGGATCCACTTCATCGAGACTCTTCGGTCGATTCGCCCTGCTCTTCGGAGCCGAGTAGTAAATGATATTCTGGTAATCGATGGGCGGATAATGGATGTTGGCCCATTTCGGCTCCGCCTGAGATTTTTCCAGCTTCGCCCAGTGGCGATAGGCCTTCAGCCGCCACTCCAGCATGAACTCAGGCTCGTTCTTCTTAGCGGAGATCATCCGGACGATCTCTTCGTTTAGCCCTCGGGGTAGGGCATCGGCCTCGATTTCCGTGACAAACCCGTACTTGTATTCCCTGTTGGTGAGGGCCTCTACCGTATTCGCCGTACGCATTTTTTCCTGTTCCCCTCTAGTGAGCAAAATCGCGATCTTCCAAACCTTCCCCTAAACCGTAAACGACGTGCCACATCCGCACGACGCCTTCACATTAGGGTTCTGAAAAACGAACCCTGACTCCATAAGCCCCTCTTTATAATCGAGCTCTGTGCCGCTTAAATAAAGAAGGCTCTTCATATCGACCAACACCTTGGCTCCTGCCTTTTCAAAGACCCGGTCACCAGACTTTTGCTGATCGATATCCAGCTTGTACTGCAGACCCGAGCATCCCCCTCCCACGATCTTGAGGCGCAATCCCTGGCCTTCTTTTTTTTCAGCGGCAAGCAGCTCTTTGATTCTCTCCGCCGCGCGCTCGGTAATACTAACTCCAACTGGCATAAATCCGTACCTCCGTAGTAACAGAAGCCTAGGCGCTCTCGCTCTGTGCCTTGAGTTCCCGCTCCTGTCCTTTCTGGGAACCCGCCTTGGCCATTGCATAAAGCGGTGACAGCTTCCGCAAACGGGACACCTCTTCTGCCACTCGACGAACCGTGTAATCCACTTCCTCCTCGGTGTTGAAGCGTCCCAAGCCGAAACGGAGAGAAGTGTGGGCCAAATCCTCTTTTACACCTATAGCGCGAAGCACATGAGACGGCTCAAGCGAAGCAGAGGTACAGGCCGAGCCAGAGGACAAAGCAATTTCCTTTAGTCCCATGAGCAAAGACTCCCCCTCAACGTAGGCGAAGCTGATATTCATATTCCCGGGGAGGCGCTGAGTCGGATGCCCATTCACATAGACTTCACTGAGCCGATTCATAATCCCTTCTTTGAGTCTTTCCCTAAGTTGGGTGAGACGCACAGCCTCTTGCCCCAGCTCTTCCCCCGCAATCTGGCAAGCCTTACCCAAGCCGACAACACCGGGAACATTCAATGTGCCCGAGCGCATTCCATTCTCATGCCCACCTCCGTCAATGATCGGGCTAAGACGAACTCTGGGTCTCTTCAAACGGACATAGAGCGCACCCACCCCTTTGGGGCCATAAAGCTTGTGAGCCGACATCGAGAGGAGATCGATGCCCATCTCCTCCACGTCCACCGGAACCTTTCCCACCCCCTGAGTAGCGTCGCAGTGAAAAAGGACTCCCCGTTCCTTGGCCACACGCCCGATCTCTTTGATCGGATGGATGGTCCCAATTTCGTTGTTGGCCGCCATGATGGAGATAAGAACCGTGCTGTCGGTGATAGCTTCACGTAGCTGTTCCGGATCCACAAACCCATATCTGTCCACCGGCAGATAGGTCACTTCGTACCCGCGCCTCTCCAAGACCTTACAGCTATCCAACACCGCCCTATGCTCGGTGACGCAGGTAATAATGTGTTTGCCCTTATCCTTGTAAAACTCCGCAACCCCTTTAATCGCCAAGTTATCCGACTCCGTTGCACCGCTGGTAAAGATTATTTCCTTAGGCGACGCGTTGACGAGACGCGCGATCTGACCCCGAGCTTCATCTACCGCCGCCTCGGCCTCCCAGCCAAATGAATGATTGCGGCTAGCCGCATTGCCAAACTTGTCGGTTAAGTACGGCAGCATCGCCTCTAACACCCTGGCGTCCACCGGTGTGGTCGCGTGGTTGTCCATGTATATCGGGATACGCACTCGATTCTCCTGATTAACTAGTGAGTCGGCTGGCAATGATCTTAAACCAGACTAATTCAGTCTTATATAAAATAAACAACCCAGACGCTCCTGTCAAGCTCACCGGGCCTGATATTGGTTCTCTCTTCTAAATATCTACGGATGGGGTAACAGATTGGATTTAAAGAGTTTTTTCAGCGCAATCTCCACTTATGCGGCGAGATCCTTAAGCATCCCACGAAGAATTTGCCCCGTATAAGATCCAGGCGCCGATGAGACCTCCTCTGGACTCCCTTGGGCGACGATTTCCCCCCCTAGCTCTCCACCCTCCGGACCCAAATCGATGATGTGGTCGGCAGTTTTGATCACGTCCATATTATGTTCGATGATTACGATGGTATTGCCGGCGTCCGTTAGACGATTAAGCACCGCAAGAAGTTTCTTGATATCATCGAAATGGAGCCCCGTAGTCGGCTCGTCAAGGATGTAGAGAGAGCTGCCAGTCGATCTTTTACTTAACTCCCGAGCCAGCTTAATCCTTTGAGCCTCGCCCCCGGATAGAGTTGGCGCAGCTTGCCCGAGACGGAGATATCCGAGGCCCACGTCCCTGAGCGTCTCCAGCTTCGCGCGGGCAGGGGGGACATTCGCTAGAACCTCCAGCGCCTGATTGATAGTTAGATCCAACACATCGGCAATGCTTCTTCCTTTGTATAAGACCTCCAAGGTCTCGCGGTTATAGCGCCGCCCGCGGCAAACCTCACAAGTCACAAAGACATCCGGGAGAAAATGCATTTCGATCTTAATGACCCCGTCGCCTGCGCATGCCTCGCAACGACCGCCTTTCACGTTAAACGAAAATCGACCTATCCTATAGCCGCGCACTCTCACCCGTGTAGGTTGCCGGGTTTGAGCGGGGGGTGCGGCCGATGGGAGCCTGATTGATACTGACGACCTTATCAAAATATTCCCAACCCAGGATCTCGTCAAACAGCCCGGCTCTCTCTCTCGAGCGATAAAGTCGCTGCGCCATCGCTCTGTAGACGGTATCCATCACCAGACTGCTCTTCCCCGATCCGGAAACACCCGTAACGCAAGTCATGGCACCGAGGGGAATTTCTACCGTGACATTTTTGAGATTGTTTTGTCTCACTCTTTTTAGAACCAGCACCCTGCCATCTCCTTTGCGGCGCCGAGCTGGAATAGGAATTTCCAAGCGGCCGGCCAAATACTGCCCCGTGAGTGACTGGTCATTTTTCATAATTTCCTGGGGGGTACCCTGTGCAACGACCTCACCTCCGTCTAGTCCCGACCCAGGTCCCATATCGATCACGTGATCAGCCTGCAAAATCGTTTCCCGGTCATGCTCGACAACTAGGACCGAGTTTCCCAAATCCCTAAGCCGTTTTAGGAGGGCTAAGAGGCGGGCGTTGTCTCTTTGGTGAAGGCCAATGCTCGGCTCATCGAGGATATAAAGAATACCTGTGAGGCTTGAGCCGATCTGGGTTGCCAACCTAATCCTCTGGGCTTCCCCTCCTGAGAGCGTAACCGAAGGCCGATCAAGGCTCAAATAGTCCAGGCCGACTTCGACCATGAAGTGTAGACGGTCGATACTCTCTTTAAGAACCCGCTGGCCGACAGTTTTCTCGTAGTCCTTCAGCTCCAAAGAGGCGAGAAATTTTGTCGCCTCTTTGACGGGCAGCGAGGTCAGCTCTGCGATGTTTTTC
>VBLN01000197.1:0-200 GCA_005878685.1 Deltaproteobacteria bacterium
CCTCGATTGTTTTTCGGGCTTTAACATGACCAACTTGGATTATTTTGGCATTTCAGCCGCAAATCACATCGGAATTTCAGCTGCTCTTACGTCAATTACAACAGGCGCTTTGGGTGGGTTTGTTTACTTCAAAGATAGACGTTCAAAGTTGTACCGGGTGTTTTCGCTGTACTCTTTTTGTATAGCTTTGTGGAGTGCAT
>VBLN01000197.1:311-8517 GCA_005878685.1 Deltaproteobacteria bacterium
CTGTTCTTCCGGGTCTTTACGTTATTGCCCTTATCTTCATCGTGCTCTGCTTTAACGGGATTCTGGTATCTGACGTGGCACCAAAGTATGGAATCAACTACCTCATGATTGCTAACCCTGGGTACATATATCTAGTTCTCTTTTTTGTCTTTTGCGTGATTTGGGCATTGGCGGAGTTGTTACATGGCTATACCGAAGCTGAAGGATTAAGAAGAAACCAAATTAAATACCTACTTTGGGGATCGCTATTTGGCTATATCGGTGGCTTGGATAACTTTCTTTATCTATATGATATAACCGTTTTTCCTATTTTCCCTTACGGGACCTACGCAGTCCCAATCTACGTTGCCTCCACGACCTATGCCATCGTCCAATACCGGTTGCTCGATATTAACTTTGTCTTCAAGCGCAGTCTCATCTACGCTTCTCTCTTGTTGCTTCTACTGATCCCTTGCTATGTGGTCGTGATTTGGGGACAGAAGTTAGTTTTCGGAAACATCAATTACTATTTCTCCGTCTTCACATTGCTGCTCTTCATAATCGTAGGGTTTGTATTTCCGAAGCTGCGATTTCAAACTGAGGAAGCGCTGGAGCGAGTACTATTTAGAACGCGCTACGATTACAGGGAAACTTTGTCGCGCTCTAGCAAGGATATGGTCTCCATGGTGAATCTTGAAGCCTTGTCTAGTAACCTTGTCAACACGATTGCCAGAGCGCTGGGCATTGAAAAGGCTTCCCTGTTTCTCGTCGAGGATGTCAAAGGCGTGTTTACTCTTAACGGTACGATTGGTTTGGATCTAGACGAGTTTAAAGAAATTGTCCTTTCTCGAGACGATCTACTCGTCCAGAGGCTAACGAGCAGGTCGGAACCAGTTGTCCGAGAGGAATTTGAGATTGCGCGCAACGGGGCCGAAGGAACTGCAGTGGCTCATAGGATGCGTCAACTCGAAGCGGAGATTAGTTTGCCGATCACCTCCAAGGATAGGCTTATTGGAATACTGAACTTGGGACATAAAGGGGGGCGGGAAATGTATTCGGATGAGGATCTTGAGCTTTTGTCTACCCTGACTAATCAGGCCGCTATAGCCATAGAAAACGCGCGCCTTTATGAGAACCTCAAACAGTCGCAGAACATTATCCGGCGGGCGGATAGACTGTCCTCGCTTGGGCAGCTGACGGCCGGCCTCGCCCATGAGATCCGTAATCCCCTGGTCGCGATCCGCACTTTTACACAGCTTCTGCCGGAGCGCTACCTGGATGTGGAGTTTCGCGATAGCTTTCAATCTCTTGCCCTTAAAGAGGTGGACCGCATCTGTGGGTTGGTGAACGATCTTCTAAGCTTTGCGCGTCCTTCCTCCCCGAATGTATCGACTGAGAACGTCAATGAAATCGTGGATGGCATCGTGCGCATATTAGACACCGAAGCAAAGGAAAAGGGGGTCCAGATCTATCGCCGCCTGGCTACGAACCTCCCGAAGGTTCTCATTGACAAGGAACAGATAAAACAGGTATCCATGAACATCATTTTGAACGCGCTTCAATCGATCCAAGGCAAAGGCGTGGTCGAGGTATCCACACGGCTTTTCCGCAAGGATAGCTCCGACGAGTTTGTTCAAATCGGCATTCGGGATTCCGGCGTGGGAATTCCGGAAAAGGATCTCGAGAACATCTTCAATCCCTTCTTCACTACAAAAAAAGAAGGGGTGGGTCTGGGGCTTTCCATTTCGCACCAGATTGTCCAGGAGCACGGCGGCTATATCTTGGTCGAGAGTCAGGTGGGTCGGGGAACCACTTTCTTCATCAACTTGCCGCTTAACCGTCCAACTTCTCAAGAAGTAAGGGCTCATTCTCAGTTCAATGAAGAAAATCCTGGTCGTTGATGAGTCTCGAGCGGTTCGAGAAACGTTAGCCTTGATTCTGGGGCGAGACTTTGTCGTCATTCAGCGCCCGTATCTAGAAAAAGAGAGTCTTGCCTATTCCGATGAGGAGGTGGATCTTCTCATCTTCGGCGCCCCCGCCGCGTTGGGAGGCCAACCTTCGATCCTTGTCAGAATTGCGTCCCAATTAGCTCGCCCGGTTCTCTTCCTTATCGACTCCCGGTCTATGATGGATATTGAGCAACGCCATGAAAGAATGGATTATCTGGCGAAACCCTTTAACCCTTATAAGTTAAAGGAAAAGGTAGTGCGGCTTTTAGACCGCACGGATTTCGCGTCGAGGTCATTGCCATCCCCGCGCCCGCTTGGTGGCGCCGGTGAATTTAGTCGTTACATCGAGTTTCCCTATTTGCCAGCGTCCGCGTCCGCCTTAGCTAAAAGATTTTCCCTTACTTCTCTTCCGATTCTTCTCTTAGGAGAGACCGGGTCTGGTCAAGAACGAGTCGCGCGGGCCCTCTGCGCCTTAAACTCAAGTGCTGGGCCTTGGGTCGCTGTCTACGCTCCGGCGATGAAACGAGAATACCTGCTCGGCTTGCTTTCTCAAAGATTCGAGTGGGAACAGGGCTTTTCCCAGAAGGCCACCCTTTTCCTCGGCGGTTTAGAGATGCTCGATTCTTCAGCTCAATCGGGTTTGTTAGGCTTTTTAGCGGAGGAAGAAGACAAGGGTCGGTCATTTTGGACTCTCTCCAGCTCCTCCGTAGATCTCTTGGAGAAGGTCTATCGAGGAGAGTTTCTGGCCCCTCTTTACTATCGCTTGGCAACATTGACGCTCCGGCTTCCGCCTCTTAGAGAAAGGCGGGATGATGTGCCGGCTCTCGCCATATGTCTGGCCCAAGAGTATGCCAAGCGTCTCGGTATTGGAGAGGTGAGCTTTGCGCCAGGAGCGATGGATCGCCTTTGCGATTATCTCTGGTTTGGCAACTTAAACGAGATGGAAGCCGTCATTGCGAGGACTCTCGCCACGCATAGAAAGAGGGTTATAGGGCCCTCAGACCTGGTTCTGGGAGGAGTGGAGGGAGAGATTTCTTTGCCGGCTATCGTGGAAGGGGGATCCGGCCAAGAGGCAGAAGAGATCGCCCAAGTTCAAACTGGACCCGAAGAAAGAGAAACGCCGGTCGCTTCCAAGTCAGGCAACGGTAATTTAGCGCATAGTCGAGTGCTCATCAACGAACTGGCCCATGAACTAAAAAATCCCATGGTTACAATCAAGACCTTCACTCAGCTCCTGGGAGATAGGTACGACGACGCAACGTTCCGTGTGCGATTCCGCGAGACAGTGGCTAATGATATCGAGCGCATGGATGGGTTGTTAGAATCTCTACTTGTTTTTTCCCGATTTACTCACCCCACGAACGAGAAGGTTTTTCTCTATCAGGAATTGCAGCAAGTGGTCGAGGAAATCCTCCCTGATTGCGCGAAAAGGGAGGTGGGCATACGTTGGGGTAGAAAGGGTGAAACCACAGAAGTGCTTGCTGACAAGGAGCAGATGGAGTACGTGTTCAAAAACCTGCTGCGCACGATTTTGGAGCAGACCCAACCAAAGGCCGAAATCCAAATCGACGTTGAAGAACAAAACAAAGTCGTTTTTACTTACCTCCGAGAGGGGGACCGAATAAACCCTCTCACCCATTATCTTGGTCTTTCTTCGACGACAGAGGAGGAGGCGCTGCCGCTAAGAATCCTTCTGGTCAAGAGCCTTCTAGAAAGGAATGGGGGAGGGCTTAAAGTGAGCTATCTTGAAGGAGGAAAGGTGCAGATTGGGATAGAATTACCACTTTCTTAATCGAGCGTTAAGAATAGAGATATGAGTCAACCGTCGTTGTTGGTCGTTGATGATGAGGCTGGCGTAAGAGAGTCCCTGCGTCTCATTTTCGGTAAAGACTTTCAAATCCGGGAGGCGAAGTCCAGTGAAGAAGCCGTCCGGGCAGTTAAAGAAGAGCAGCCCGACATTATTCTCCTGGATATCCTCATGCCGGGTTCGGATGGTCTGGAGATTCTAAAGCGGATCAAGGCAATCGATCCTGAGGGCCAGGTCATTATGCTGACCGCCCTCAATACGGCTCGCACAGCCTTTACCGCAAAAGAAACTGGCGCTTTCGATTATGTGACAAAGCCGTTTGATGTGGATGCTCTGCGCCTAAGGGTGGAGCATGCCCTGGAAAAAGTTCAGCTTTCGAGAGAGCTGGAGCGACTCAAGGAGGAGGTCGGGCGCAAGTACGGCATCGGCAACATAGTCGGAAGATCCAAGCCAATGCTCGATATCTTTAAAACCGTTAGCGTGGTGGCGAGCAAGAAAAGCACGGTGCTTATCACCGGCGATAGTGGCACCGGAAAGGAGCTTATCGCACGAGCCATTCATTACAACAGTGAGCGGCGAGCCAAACCATTTGTGGTGGTGAACTGCGCGGCGCTCCCGGATACCCTTATCGAGAGCGAGCTTTTCGGCTACGAGAAAGGGGCTTTTACCAACGCCTATCAGAGAAAAGTCGGACATTTTGAGATGGCCCATGGCGGGACTCTTTTCCTCGACGAGATCGGAGAGATGGGATTGCCCACGCAGGCCAAACTCTTGAGAGCGATAGAAACAGAAACCTTCACTCGCCTCGGGGGAACGGAGGAAAGTAAAGTGGACGTCCGGGTTCTCGCCGCGAGCAACCGAGATCTTGAGAAGGCGGCCAAGGCCGGAGAGTTCCGTCCCGATCTATTCTATCGGCTCAATGTTGTCTCCCTACAGCTCCCTTCTCTAAGAGAGAGGAGAGAGGACATCCCCCTGCTGATGGATCATTTTCTTCGCCTCAAGGCTGAAGAACACTCGCTACCTCCTAGAAGGGTTGCGCCAGAAGTGGTGGACTTTTTCATGTCCTACCCGTGGCCGGGCAATGTGCGGGAGTTGGAGAACCTGGTGGAACGCCTCACCATCCTTTCGCCCCATGAGACCATCATGCTTCAGGATCTCCCCGAGGGAGTGAGGACCCAAGATCACACCTCTACTTTGAAAGATGAAGTTCTTAAAGGCTCCCGGCCGCTCAGCGAGGCCGTGGATGAGTTCGAGCGCGAAGTGATCGTGAAAGCTCTCGAGAAAACAGGTTTCAACCAGACGAAAGCGGCCTCCCTACTCGGAACGAGCAGGAGAATCCTCCGCTATAGGATGGAAAAACTCAAGATCAGCGAAGAAAACTTGGCTTCCAATAACACAAAAGTGTCCGGATAGTGGCCAATTATGTCCCGCTTATCCACCCCAAAAGCGCAATATCTAGTAGCTTTCCTTCGAAATTTCAACTAGATATAGTGTTCAATCCTTCCGTGCTACTTTAAACATACGTATCTGCTGCCTATATTTTCAAAAATATTCATAAAATTAGTTAGTTAGGCTGGTCGGCGCTGCTGGCACATACATTGCAGCCGTGACTCCGTAGAAACCTTCCACGAGTTACGTGTATGAACAAAGCCAATATTCTTGTCGTAGACGATGAAAGGGGTCCAAGGGAATCTCTGATGATGATTCTCAAGCCCTATTACAACGTTTATACCGCGGAAAGAGGGGGTCAGGCGATTGAGCTTGTCGGTCAGGTTCCGGTTGATCTGGTCACCGTCGATCTTAAGATGCCTGGACTCCCGGGCATCAAGGTTCTGGAACAGATCAAACAACACGATCCAGACATCGAGGCGATTGTGATCACCGGCTACGGATCCCTGGATACAGCAGTCCAGGGGATCAGGCTAGGCGCATTTGACTACATCGATAAACCCTTTGATGTGAACCACATATTGTCCTTGGTGAAACGGGCCTTAGAGCGCAGGAATGCAAAGCTCAAGTTGAAGGAGCTCAAGTCTAACTTTCTCGCTAACGTCTCCCACGAACTTCGCACTCCCCTCAGCGTAGTGGTTGGCTTTGTGTACCTGTTACTGAATCAAGTCATTGGGAAACTCACGGATGAACAGCAGAAAGTTCTCGAAAAAGTCTACAGAAATTCTGGAGAACTGTTGGATCTCATTGATAACGTCCTTTGGATGACCTCTCTCAACGCGGGCGACTTCCTCCTGGGAAAGGATGAGTTTGATGTCGGCGTCTTGCTTAGGGAGGCGACAAAAACCTATGAGGGAGGGCTAAAAGAAAAGGATGTTCATCTTTCCCTCCAGTTGCCATCCGAAGAAATACAGATGGTGAGCGATCGCTCCAAGGTAGAACGGATAATTAAAAACCTTCTGAACAACGCCGTCAAGTTCACTCCTCATGGCCAAATCACCATCAGGGCCGATCGTTCTGCGGACGGGAGCACTATCGATTTTGAGATTGTCGACAGTGGGATAGGGATGGACCAGGAGCAAATAGAGACCATGTTTGAGCCCTTTCAGCAGATGGACGGTTCCTCCAAACGCGAATTCTCTGGCCTCGGACTTGGACTGACCGTGGCTCGGCGCCTGACTGAATTCCTCGGCGGCAGCCTTCGGGTTCAGAGCCAACCCGGTGTCGGAACCCGTGTGATAGTAAGTCTGCCCTACCTGTCCAAGTCTTATACCCACGGCACGATGGTGGGAGACTCGAGGACGACTCATTGATGGTTGAGGAGAGGTACATCTGCTGCCGGAACTGTAACGAGGTCCACCACGTTACTCCTTTTGACAAAGCGCCTGAGTATATTTGGGCCGAGGGGGAGGCAAGAGAGCTGCCCCGCCGAGACGACTGGCGTGATTTCATGCACCGGCATGCGGGCCACAGACTTGAAAGCCTCAGGAGCGTCGGCGAGAGCTGTTTGGTATCCGGCGAAGCCGCCGACCCCATGAAGGTGGATTATATTGAAGTGACGAATGGTCACGATCTCTTTCTCATCCGGAGCCATCGCAAGAATATTGCAGAGCCCCTAAGCTTTGAGTTGGTCCAAGGCCGTCTGGCTCCGGCCGGCGTTTCTGTCGAAGTCCAAGAAAATGAGCTTCGGAAGGAACTTAAGCATCATTTTCCCTGGCGAATGCCGGAACCCTTAAGCGACCAGAAGATCGAACTCTTCATTGGCCTTTTTAAAGAGATGGTGGCAAGTCTGAGGCCGGATGAAATTGAGATCTCCAGTCCGTCTTATACAGATACCCGCACTGAGTACGGCAGTTTAGAGTCTGCTGGAAAGGAAGCGTTGGTAGAAAGGTGCAAGCATCACTTTTCTCCCCTGGAGATCGAGGAGATCAGGAGGTTTATCGAGACCCACGTAGAGGATGATGGCGTCATGAGCCTCCGTCTCGCAAAGCTATACATGATCGAAGAATCCAGAGAGACGCTTCACTCCCGATGATGACTATTGCCCAAACGAGGGAGAAGCCGCCCAGGAAAATTCTCGTAGTCGAAGACAGCGAGGACAACCGGGATATCGTTGTCTTACGACTTAAGAGAATGGGCAGTTATGCGGTTTTAGAGGCCTCTAACGGGAAGGAGGCCCTCGAACTCGCCGCTCAGTCCAAGCCGGATCTGATCTTCATGGATCTGAATATGCCAGTCATGGATGGCTGGGAGGCCACCAGCGCTCTGCGCAAAACTGAGTGGGGTAAAACTCTTCCGGTTATCGTGTTAACGGCTTACACCACTGAGGAGGATCGACAGAGGGCGTTCGAAGCAGGATGCAACGACTTCATCGCCAAGCCCATCCTGGACTACCAGATAATCCAGAAAAAAGTGGAACAGCTTCTGAGCTGAAGGTTACACCGGTTCTGCAGCTTTCTCCTACCGCTCAGAAACATAAACATACCCGTCCATAAGCAGACGCGCAGTACGAGCCAGGGCCGCCTTAGTAAGTTCTAGCCGGCCGTTCCTTTTCTCCACCTCCATCTCGACCTGCATCGTACCCGAAGGATGGCCGATTCTAATGGCAGGCGGGTTGGTGGGTTGCGCCTCGCGATAAATCTCGTTGACCAGTGTCCCCTCGATCTTGGCTGCGGCGCCCAGACAAACCGCTCCGGTTACCGCGTAGGCCTTATGGAGTTTCTGGAGAGCGGTCATTCGCGCGACGATGTCGACGTCAGGCGCATCTACCTTTCCCTTGGGTGTCCGATAGGAGGTTGGCGGTGAAACAAAAGCGATTTTCGGGAAGCCCGGACTCTTTTGGGTCGCGTCTTCTCTCGGGGCAATTCCCATGATCTCGGCGACGACTGAGCGGATCTCTTCGCACTTGTTCAAGAGGACGTCATTGGCGGCGATCTCTTCCATGGTTTCATTCCCCTTGAGACCCAGATCTATGGCGCGCACAAAAACAAACGGATTCGCGGCATCCACCATGGAAACAGTG
>VBLN01000198.1:0-4818 GCA_005878685.1 Deltaproteobacteria bacterium
GCTGAAGACAGGATCCTGGATCTCCTGCTTCCCCCTCTGCATGCGAGCAAGCCCGAGACCGATCCGGGTGAGGCGGGAAGAATTCAGGGGACGCGGGAGAAACTGAAGAAGATGTTGCGGGAGGGGAAGCTGGACGATCGCTTCATAGAGATTGAGCTGACACAGGCCGTCATGCCCATGATCGAGGTTTTGACGCCGCAGGGCATGGAAGGGATGGAATTTAACCTTAAGGAGATGTTTTCCAACTTGCTCCCAAAGCGGACGAAGAAGAAAACGGTGAAGGTCCCCGAGGCGATGGAGATCCTCACTCAAGAGGAAGCGAGCAAGCTGATCGACATGGATAAGGTGATCTCCGAGGCTGTCCGTAGAGTGGAACAGTCCGGCATTGTCTTCATCGATGAAATCGATAAGATCGCCGGACGAGAAGCGACTCACGGTCCGGATGTCTCCCGCGAAGGTGTCCAACGGGATCTTCTCCCTATTGTCGAAGGCTCAACCGTGAACACAAAGCATGGCATGATAAGGACCGATCATATCCTCTTTATTGCCTCGGGGGCTTTTCATAGCGCCAAGCCTTCGGATCTGATCCCGGAATTTCAGGGCCGCTTTCCTATCCGCGTGGAACTGAGTTCCCTCGGGAAAGAAGACTTTGTTCGCATCCTTACAGAGCCCAAAAATGCGCTCATCAAACAATATGCTGCCCTGCTAGAGACCGAGGGAATCCATCTTTTCTTTGGGCAGGACGCGATTGAGGAGATTGCTCGAATCGCAGCTGAGGTGAATGAGAGAACAGAAAACATCGGCGCTCGACGTCTCCATACCATCATGGAAAGATTGTTGGACGATGTCTCTTACTCCGCCCCGGAGATGGCCGGAAAGCAGATCACGGTTGATTCCCAATACGTGCGCGACCGGTTGAACCCGATTTTGAAAGACGAAGATCTATCGCGCTACATTTTGTAGGTGGTCATGAAAAGATGGAAAGCTTTATAGGAAAAGCTGAAGTTTTGATGGAAGCGCTCCCTTATATCCGGCGCTTCTACGGGAAGACCTTTGTCGTGAAGTATGGCGGCAACGCCATGGTCGATGAGGAGCTTAAGGATAGCTTCGCCCAGGACGTGGTGCTGCTTAAATATGTGGGAATCAATCCTGTGGTGGTTCACGGCGGCGGTCCGCAGATCAACGAGATGCTTGAAAGGATGGGCACTCCGACTCAATTTGTTCGAGGCATGAGAGTCACGGACCAGCAGACCATGGACATTGTCGAGATGGTTCTGGCGGGTAAGATCAACAAAGAGATTGTGAATCAGATCAACCAGCATGGAGGGATGGCTGTGGGGTTGAGTGGAAAAGACGGCGGACTGATACGCGCGCGCAAGATGAATGTCTCGGTGAGCGCCAACGGAGAACCTCCTGAGATTATCGACATTGGCTTGGTGGGGGAGATCGTTGGTATCGATCCCACCGTGATTAATTCGCTGGACGAGAACAAGTTCATCCCGGTCATCGCGCCGGTTGGTGTGGGAGAGAGGGGAGAGACCTATAATATCAATGCGGATCTCGTGGCGGGACAGATTGCGGAGGCCTTACGAGCGGAAAAGCTTATCTTGTTGACGGACGTTGAAGGGGTAAAGGATCGGAACGGGAAGCTGCTAAGCACGCTCAAGACCAACCAAGCTCGCAAGCTTATCGAAGACGGGGTGGTAGCCGAAGGGATGATACCTAAAGTGGAGTGCTGCATGGAGGCCCTCAAGGGCGGCGTAGGAAAAACCCACATCATTGACGGTCGCGTCAAGCATGCCATTCTCCTGGAGATCTTTACCAAGGAAGGGGTAGGGACCGAGGTGGTGCGGAAGTAAGGATGAAGAATAAGCAGGTCCTTAACCTCACCGGTAAGTATGTAGCTGAGACGTATGCGCGCTTCCCCATAGCCCTGGTGCGAGGCAAGGGGACTCGGGTCTGGGACGGAGACGGTAAGGTGTATCTCGACTTTGTCTCCGGCCTAGCCGTCATGAGTTTGGGCCACAGTCATCCGGCCGTGGTGCGCGCGATCCAGCGCCAGGCAGAAAAGCTCACGCACGTTAGCAATCTGTATCATATTCCTCCACAGTCGGAGCTAGCTCGAGAACTATGCCGTCATTCCTTTGCCGACCGCGCTTTCTTTTGCAATAGCGGTGCCGAGGCCAATGAGGCGGCAATCAAGCTGGCGCGCCGATACGGCAAGGAATGGTTAGGCGGCAAGTATGAGATCCTCTCGACTCTGAACTCGTTTCATGGCCGGACGCTCGCTACCTTGACGGCCACGGGGCAAGAGAAGGTGCGGGCCGGATATGATCCTTTGCCTGCCGGCTTCCGTCAGGTGCCGTATAATGATCTCAAGGCCATGGAAGCGGCGATCGATGAGAGGACCGTGGCCATTTTAGTCGAGCCGATTCAGGGTGAAGGAGGAGTTGTACTTCCTAGCGACGATTATCTTCGAGGATTGAGAGAGCTGTGCGACAGGAGGGATCTCCTTCTCATGTTTGATGAGGTTCAAGTGGGAATGGGGCGGACAGGAAAGCTCTTTGCCTATGAAAATTTCGCGGTCGAGCCCGACGTCATGACTTTGGCCAAGGCGTTAGGCGGAGGGCTGCCGGTGGGTGCGATGCTGGCCAAAGAAAAAGTCGCCCGGAGCTTCGTCCCTGGAACCCACGCCTCAACGTTCGGCGGCAATCCGCTTGTCTGTGTGGCCGCTCTTGCGGTTCTCAAGACTCTTACTCAAGGCGGCGCGCTGAAGAACTGCGTTAAAATGGGAAGAATTCTCTTTGCGGGTCTCCAGACGCTTAAGGATCGCTTCTCCTTTATCCGAGAGGTGCGCGGGAAGGGTCTCATTCTTGGTATGGAGCTTGAATTCGAGGGGAGTAAAGTTGTCAACGAATGTTTGAAAAGGGGGCTCCTGATCAACTGCACTGCCCATAAGGTCCTGCGTTTCCTTCCTCCGTTGACCATCCAGAGAAGAGATATCGAGCGTGGGCTGGCGATTCTGGAAGACGTTCTCGCGCGGCAGTGATCGGCTAAGACTATCTTTTTACGCATGGGAAAGAGAGATCTGCTGAGTTTAAGGGACCTCCGCCGGGAAGAGACCGACAAGATCTTTTCCCTGACCCGTAGGCTCAAACAAGAACAGAAACGGGGACGGGCTCATCGACTCCTGGCCGGGAAGATACTGGCCATGGTCTTTGAGAAGCCCAGTTTAAGGACCAGGGTTAGTTTTGAGACCGGAATCTTCCAGCTTGGCGGGCATGCCGTCTTTCTTGGCCCAGAGGAGATCCAACTCGGAGTGCGCGAGATTGCGGCAGATTGCGGGCGCAACCTGAGCCGCTGGGTGGACCTGATTGTCATGCGCACCTTCTCACAGCATACCTTGGAGGAAGTAGCTGGTCATGCGACGATCCCCGTGATCAACGGCCTTACGGATCTATTCCACCCCTGCCAGGTGTTGGCGGATTGTTTTACGCTGTTGGAGCATAAGGGGTCCCTCGAGGGCTTGAAGGTCGCTTTCCTGGGCGATGGAAACAATATGGTCCATACCTGGATGCAGGCCGCGGAGAAATTCTCGTTCTCTTTTTCTGTCGCCTGTCCCAAAGGCTACGAGCCTAACGCGGAAGTCACACGAGCGGCAAAGGAAAACGGAGGACGAGTCGGCGTCACGCATGAGGTGGAGAAAGCGGTGCGAGATGCGGACGTCATTTACACCGATGTGTGGACGAGCATGGGGCAAGAGCGGGAATTTGAGAAGAGACGCAGGGCCTTCCAGGGCTATCAGGTGAACCAGAGTGTGGTGGCCATGGCAAATAGGAATGCCTTAGTCATGCATTGCCTGCCGGCTCACCGAGGGGAGGAGATTACGGATGCGGTCTTGGATGGTCCGCAATCCGTTGTCTTGGATCAGGCCGAGAACCGTCTGCACGTGCAGAAGGCGGTCATGGTCTGGGCTTTAAAAGGGTTCAGGGGCTCAAGGGGCGGGGATGAGGGATGAAAAGCAGAAAGATGAAAGCAAAGAAGATTGTTCTCGCCTACTCGGGGGGCTTAGATACTTCGGTCATATTGCGCTGGCTGATTGAGACCTATCATTGCGAAGTCATCGCTTACTGCGCTGATCTTGGCCAGGGAGAAGACCTGAGGGAGATCAAACGAAAGGCGCTGAAAACTGGGGCGAGTAAAGTTGTCGTCGACGATGTTAAGGAAGAGTTCGTCAAGCATTATGTCTTTCCCATGCTGCGCGCGAACGCGGTCTATGAGGGCTCTTATCTTTTGGGAACCTCAATCGCCCGTCCTTTGATAGCCAAGGGTCAAATCGATGTTGCAGTCAAAGAGAAGGCGGACGCTGTGGCCCACGGCGCGACCGGCAAGGGCAACGACCAGGTGCGGTTCGAGCTTACTTACTACGCGCTCAAGCCTGATATCCAGGTGATCGCTCCCTGGAGATCGTGGGAGCTGAACTCTAGAACAGCCTTAGTCGCCTATGCGCGGCGCCATGGAATTCCCGTTCCGGTGACGCGCGCGAGACCCTACAGCACCGACCGTAACCTCTTTCATATCAGCTACGAGGGAGGAGTATTGGAGGATCCGTGGAAGGAACCGCCTTCGGATATGTACGTATGGACCAAGCCTGTCGAGAGGGCGCCCGGTCGGCCCGAATATATTGAGATCGAGTTCTCACGGGGGGATCCAGTGGCTTTGAACGGCAGATTGCGTTCGCCGGCAAATTTGCTTTCTGCCTTGAATATATTGGGCGCAACACATGGGATTGGGCGAGTCGATCTGGTGGAGAATCGC
>VBLN01000198.1:4838-7068 GCA_005878685.1 Deltaproteobacteria bacterium
ATTGCGCTGGCTGATTGAGACCTATCATTGCGAAGTCATCGCTTACTGCGTTGATCTTGGTTAGGGAGAAGATTTGAGGGAGATTAAATGAAAGGTGTTGAAAATTGGGGTGAGTAAAGTTGTCGTCGACGATGTTAAGGAAGAGTTCGTCAAGCATTATGTCTTTCCCATGCTGCGCGCGAACACGGTCTATAAGGGTAATGCCTTTGTTGCCGGCCGTAAATCGAGATCTTCGCTTTACGATCCTGATGTCGCAACCTTCGAGGCGGGCGGTGAATATCGTCAAGCAGACGCAGAGGGTTTCATCAGGCTCAATGCCTTAAGACTCAGGCTACCACGTTTGAAAAAAATTAAAGGGTGATAAAAAACTTTGGATTTTTGATTGCCGATTTTTGATTAGTCTAAAATCCAAAAGCGAAAATGGGAAGGGTCAGGTGGTTCAGGGCAAGAAACTTTGGGGAGGGCGTTTCGGGGCTCAGACTGCGAGCTCGGTAGAGTCCTTTACATCCTCAATCGAAGTGGACTGGCGGCTTTATCGTCATGATATAGCGGGCAGCATCGCCCATGCCAAGATGCTTGCGCGCCAAAGAATCATCTCAGCAAGGGAAGGCCAAAAGATCGTGCGCGGTCTGGAGTTGATTCAGAGGGAAATCGAGCGAGGAAGCTTTACTTTTTCTCCCGCCGATGAAGACATCCATATGAACATTGAGCGCCGCCTCATCCAGAAAATTGGCGCCGCGGGGGAAAAACTTCATACTGCGAGGAGCCGAAACGACCAGGTGGCTTTAGATATGCGCCTTTATTTGAGGGAAGAGATCCAGAGTATCCTTAGCCTTTTGGATGATTTGAAGCTCGCGCTAGCGAGGACGGCGAAGGGTGATTATGCCGGGCTATACCCACCTTCAGAAGGCGCAGCCGGTCCTTCTTTCGCACCATCTTCTCGCCTACGTCGAGATGTTGGATCGCGACTATGAGCGCCTCGTGAGTTGCTTGGAGCGCGTTAACGTGCTGCCATTGGGTTCGGGCGCCTTAGCCGGGACGACTTTTCCGATCGACCGAGCCTATGTCGCGCGGCTGCTCCATTTTCCCCGGATTTCCAAAAACAGCATCGACGCAGTGAGCGATAGGGATTTTGTTATAGAATTTCTGTCATGTTCGTCGATCCTCTTTGTGCATTTCAGTCGTCTTGCGGAGGAGTTGATCTTATGGTCTAGTGAAGAATTCGGTTTTGTCGAGCTTCCCGATGCCTACTGCACGGGAAGCTCCATGATGCCCCAGAAAAAGAATCCTGACGTTCCGGAATTAGTGCGCGGCAAGGCCGGACGGCTGTTTGGTCATCTCCAAGCTTTGCTCACCGTGATGAAAGGATTGCCGCTGGCCTACAACCGTGATCTTCAGGAAGATAAGTTTCCTTTGTTCGATACGGTCGATACGGTGAAGCCGTGCTTGGGAATGATCCGGGAGCTTGTCCGGCAGATGAAGGTAAGGGAGACGAAGATGATCGCGGCGGCCAAAGATGGCTTCATGAATGCGACCGACTTGGCGGACTATCTTGTTGAGCGCGGCGTAAGTTTTCGCGCGGCCCATGCGTTGGTCGGAAAGTTAGTCCGCTATTGCGTCGATCAGGGTCGCAAGATCGAGGAGCTGTCGCTGAAGGAGTTGAGGCTCTTTTCCTCCAAGATCGACAAAGACGTCTATCGCTATCTAACACCGCAAGCGGGGGTGCAGCGCCGACTGGCTGCGGGCGGGACAGCACTGGTCAATGTGCGTAGGCGACTGAGGGAGCTAGGCGTATGAAGAGGGAAGGCATTAGGCGGAAAGCGCTAGGCGACAGTCAGATTAGAAAATTGTTACCTGTTGCCTGTTGCCTGCTGGCTCTCACTTTTTTTGCCTGCGGCAAGAAGGCAGATCCGCGGGCGCCGGAGCTTGCGCTCCCAGAGACCATTAAGGATCTGAAGGCCCGAGCCGAGGCGAGAGGGATCTCGCTTACTTGGAGCCGACCGACGCGTTATGTAGACGGAAGACAGCTAAAGGATCTTGCCGCCTTCGTTGTTTTTCGTCGAGAGGTTTCCAGCGGCTGTCCCGACTGCCCCGCGCCCTATCGCGAGAGAACCACGTTGAGCGTGGAGGATCAGGAAAAGTTCATCAAGAAGAAGCAGTTGGGCTTTGTCGATGAAGAGCTAGAGCCTCAGACGATCTATCGCTACCGGGTCTTCTCCCAACTCAGAGA
>VBLN01000198.1:7235-10115 GCA_005878685.1 Deltaproteobacteria bacterium
TTTCGATCAGGCCTTCGCCAAGATTCCCCATCTCATCTGCTTTGCCATGAAGTCTAACTCCAATCTGGCTGTGCTCAGGGTTTTTGCCAAAGAGGGAAGCGGTTTCGATATCGTCTCGGCCGGCGAACTCTTTCGTGCCCTCAAGGAGGGCGCTGATCCAAAAAAAGTGGTCTTCTCAGGGGTTGGCAAGAAAAAAGAAGAAATTGAATCTGCGCTGAAAGCCGGGATCTTGATGTTTAATATCGAATCCGAGCAGGAGCTGACATTCCTCGACGAGGTTGCCGGCGGCTTGGGAAAGAGAGCGCCGATCAGCCTGCGGGTGAATCCTGATGTGGACCCCAAAACTCATCCCTACATCTCGACGGGAATGAGGAAAAGCAAGTTCGGGATCGATATCAAACGCTCGATGGAGATATACAAGAAGGCCCTCTCCCTCTCCCACCTTGAAGTGATCGGCGTTGATTGCCACATCGGCTCTCAGCTGACTTCAGTCCTTCCCTTTGTCGACGCCCTTTCAAGAGTGCGAGAGTATCTGGATAGGGTATTGGTCGGATATTTGAGGAAGGAAGGGGCGAACGTTCGCTACCTGGACCTTGGCGGAGGGCTGGGCATACGGTACAAAGATGAAGAGCCGCCTCAGCCGGATGAATATGCTGCTGGCCTGATCCGGGGCCTCGAGGGGCTCGATGTGACGCTGATCCTTGAGCCGGGCCGCGTGATCGTGGGGAACGCAGGAATTCTGATTACTGAGGTGCTTTATTTGAAGGAGAACGATGAGAAGAAGTTTGTCGTTGTCGATGGCGGAATGAACGATCTCATTCGCCCGGCTCTTTACGGCTCTTATCAGGCGATTCGTCCCGTGGTTGAGAGAGCGGCGGATACGATTGTGGCCGATGTAGTCGGACCCATTTGTGAAAGCAGCGATTTTTTCGCCAAGGATCGGGAGATTCCAAGACCCCAACCTGGAGATGCTCGCGGTTATGAGCGTCGGGGCTTATGGTTTTACGATGGCATCGAACTATAATGCTCATCCGAGGCCGCCCGAGGTCTTGGTGGACGGAGATAGCTTTTACATCGTCCGCGAAAGAGAAAGCTTTGAGGATCTCATCAAAGGCGAAGTGATACCGCCGGTCTTGCAATAGGTTAAAAGGGTCGAAGAGAAGATGGACGTTCATTTTACCAAGATGCACGGCTGCGGCAACGATTTTATTTTTATCGACTGTCTCAATGGAGAGAACGGCGAGCTCGAAAAGTTGGCCAAGAAGCTTTGTGATCGCCGCTTCGGCATCGGTGCCGATCAGCTTCTGACCGTTCATCCTTCCAAGGTCGCTGACTTCAAGATGGAGATTTACAACGCGGACGGCGGACAGGTGGAGATGTGTGGCAATGGCATCCGCTGTTTTGCCAAGTATGTCCGGGATCACGGCTTGACGGCCAAAGGAGAGCTGGCCGTGGAGACTCTCGCGGGAATCATTCGACCACGTCTCGTCGGGGATCAAGTTGAGGTTGACATGGGAGAGCCGATTCTGGAGGGGCGAAAAATTCCCGTGAATGCCGACGGCAAAATTCTCAACCATCCATTGGAAGTGGATGGAGCTACGTATCCAGTCACTTGCGTCTCGATGGGGAATCCGCACTGCGTGCTTTATCTGGATGATCTGGACCGCCTGGATCTGGGGCGCGTTGGCCCGCGCTTCGAGCACCATCCATTTTTTCCCAAGCGCGTCAACACGGAATTCATCAAAGTGTTTAAGCCCAATGAAATCGGAATGCGAGTTTGGGAGCGTGGTGCTGGGGAGACATGGGCCTGTGGTACGGGCGCCTGCGCGGCGACGGTGGCCGGGGTCTTGACGGGCAAGAGCGGAAGGAAAGTCACGGTTCACCTTAAAGGAGGGGATTTGTTGGTTGAATGGCGCGACAATAATCGCGTCTACATGACAGGGGGTGCGGCAGAGGTGTTCGAGGGGACGATTAAAATCTAGCAAAGGAGGCATGCCATGTTTTCCGGCTCCATAGTGGCATTAGTGACACCTTTCAAAGATGGGCACGTCGACTGGGCGAGTCTTGAGGGGCTCGTGGAGTTTCACATAAAAAATGGAACCCATGGGATTGTCCCCTGCGGCACGACCGGAGAATCCGCTACACTCGATCACCAGGAGCACGACGATGTGATCAAGGCAGTCATTAAGGCGGCGAAGAAGAGAACTCCCGTCATAGCGGGAACCGGGTCCAATTCCACCGACGAAGCTATCCGCTTAACCAAGGAAGCCGAAAAGGCCGGCGCCGACGGCGCCCTTTTGATCTCGCCTTATTACAACAGGCCGACGCAGGAGGGGATCTATCAACACTACAAAAAGATTGCCTCCGAGGTAGGAATCCCGCTGATTGTTTATAACATCCCGGGGCGTACGGGTTCGAAGATCGAACCAGAGACGTTGGCTCGCCTTTCAGAAATCAAAAACATTGCCGGAGTCAAAGAGGCGACCGGCTCAGTGGATCAGGCCATCGATGTCATTCGGCTCTGTAACCCGCGGTTTGCAGTCCTCTCCGGCGAAGATTCCCTCACTTTCTCTCTTATGGGTCTCGGAGGTAAAGGAGTCATCTCCACAGTAGCGAACATAGTTCCCGGGGAGATGTCCGGTCTCGCCGAGGCCTGTCTCAAGGGAGATTGGGAGAAGGGGAGAGCGCTTCAACTCAAGCTCATACCGCTGATCCGTGCTGTCTTCATCGAAACCAATCCGATTCCAATCAAGACCGCCCTCTCTCTCATGGGCAAATGCCGAGGCGATCTGCGCCTTCCTCTGACGGCGATGTCAGAAGGCAGTCTCAAGAAACTCAGGCAGGCGATGGCCGATTTCGGCCTCGTCTAAGACTGAGATG
>VBLN01000506.1 GCA_005878685.1 Deltaproteobacteria bacterium
CATTAACGACCTGGCGACACTTCGCTACGTGATAAACCTGGGCACGATCCCGCTGCACCTTTGGAGCTCGCGGTTAAACTCGCTCGAACGCCCTGACTGGCTCGTCCTCGACCTCGACCCCAAGGGCGCGCCCTTCACGCAGGTCATGAAAGTGGCGCAGACGCTGCACAGGATTATAGAGGAGCTGAAGCTGCCGAATTACATCAAGACCTCAGGCGCGACCGGACTCCATATCCTGGTTCCCCTGGGCGCCCGCTACACCCACGAAGAAGCGAGGAATTTCGCCGCGCTGCTGGCGTCGTTAGGCGTGCAAGCGGAGCCCAAGCTGGCCACGGTCGCCAGGCCGATCAGAGAGCGCGGCGGGAAAGTATACATCGACTTCGTCCAAAACGGTCACGGTCGGACGATCGTTTCTCCCTTCTCCGTCCGCCCCTTGCCCGGCGCGCCGGTCTCCTGTCCGCTGCGCTGGAAAGAAATCACCCCGCGTCTCTCTCCCGGACAATTCACCATTCGGACCGTGCCAGCCCGATTTGAAAAGCTCGCCGATCCGCTCCGTCCGGTGCTGGAGGGTTCGATCGATATGGCCGCCGCGCTTTCACGCATCCAGAGCAGGCTCGACAAGCGCTCAAAAGCTCTTTAAAGCGCCGCGCCAATTCAGGCCCGATGCCGGACTCCTCGTGCTTGAAATAGATAAAACTATTCCGCCACGATCCCGCGGCTCCTTTCACAAGCTCACACCACTTCCTTAAGTCTTCCTCGGAATATCCCTCATCGCGCAGCCGAAAGTAGCCAAAGTCCGCGGTGACGACAAACGGCGTGGTTCCTTTCTCTGTGTCGGCGACGCAGAGCGCCAGGTTCCGCGAACGAAGCACGTCGTAGACGTCGTCGGAAAACCAGCTTGCGTGGCGAAATTCAAAGGCAGCCGCAAAGTTTGTCGGGAGCAGGACAACTATATCTTTGAGCCTTTCGAGATCCTTCTTGAAATAGGGCGGAAGCTGAAAAAGTAACGGCCCAAGCTTCGCGCGCAGCATGCGGGCCGTGTCGCAGAAGTACCGCAGCGGCTCAGCCACATCTTTGAGCCGGCTGTCGTGTGTGATGCGCTTGGGCACTTTAAGAACGAAGGTGAAAGGTTCCGGGGTGGCCGCGACCCAACCCTCCATCATCTTGGCGGTTGGCATGCGGTAGAAGGTCGCGTTGATTTCGACGGTGGAAAAGCGTTCGGCATAAAAGGAAAGCATCTTCGGACCGGGAAAATTAGCGGGATAGAACGTCCCTCTCCACTCAGAGTAATTATAGCCCGATGTTCCAACCCACACTTTCATGATGTTGGCTAGCATAGTGGACAACCAGGCGTCGTGCAATTGTCCACTTAGGATTGACCTGAGCAGTGCGTCGAAATAAGGTAAGATCTCACCTTTTGCTTGGAACTCTAACAAAAAATCTCCGATGATCTCTTGAAGACCATTGAAAACGATCGCCAGGAACTCGTCGATCTCTGTCTCAAGCTCGGTAATATGGCCAGCCCTCACGGAAAGGAAAGAAAAGTCGGCGAAGCCGTGCTCGATTGGCTCAAGCAGAGTGGCATCCAGGGCTCCCTGCAGTTTATCACCGAGGAGAGCGTCAATGCCGTGGCGACGATACCCGGCAGCGGCAATGGAACCAGCCTGATTCTCAATGCTCACATGGATACGGGGCCTGAATTGGATCGGGATGCCACTGAAGCCGAAAGAAAAATCGAAACCGCTTGGACGGAGGGAGAACTGCTCTTCGGCAAGGGCGTTTGCGCCTTCATGATAGCGGCCAGGGCGATCAAAAAATCCGGGATCCGGCTTAAGGGAGATCTTAAGATTACGGCGGTCGCCTTCGAGACCGGAAGCCCGTCGGTGGATAGGCTTCAGGGCATAAACCATCCCGGCGAGGGTTTCGGCACCAAGTGGGTCGTCGATCGCGGCGTCACCGCCGACTACGCGCTCGTAGGCGAGACTTCAGGCTTTGGCATCGTCAAGGCAGAATGCGGCGCCGTGTGGATCAAAGTGCGCATCAAGGGAAGAGAAGTCTACACGCCGCGACTGGAACGGGGCACGTCGATCAAAGAGAATCCCAACGTCTTCGCCAGGGCCGCCCATGTGATTTTGGCTCTCGAAGAATGGGCTGTCGAGTATCAGCAAAAGGGGAAACTCGAGTTCGCCGGAGGAACCATCGTTCCCAAGGCACAAGTGGTCAATGTTCTGGGGTCGG
>VBLN01000204.1:0-733 GCA_005878685.1 Deltaproteobacteria bacterium
CAAGAAGGAGCCGCAGAGTCCAAAAAAATAGTTCCTTATGTGCCGACGCCCCAAGAGGTGGTGGAGCAGATGCTGGAGCTGGCTCAGGTTAAGAAAGGAGATGTGGTCTATGATCTGGGCTCTGGCGATGGCAGAATCGTAGTCACCGCGGCTAAGAAGTATGGCGTTAAGGCTATTGGTTTTGAGATCGATCCCGAGCGTATTAAGGAGTCGAAGGAGAACATTCGCAAAGCGGGAGTGGGGAATCTGGTAGAGATCCGCGAGCAGGATATCAGGACGGTCGATCTATCGCCGGCTTCCGTTTTAACCATGTACCTTCTCCCAGAGGTGAACCTGATGATCAGGCCCAATATCTGGAAGCAAATGAAGCCCAGTGCTCGAGTGGTTTCCCATGACTTCGACATGGGGGATTGGAAGGCAGTCAAAGAGGTTCGTATTAAGGACAAGTCGGGTTGGGACCACACTCTCTATCTATGGAATGTGTCGGACCGGCCAGCTAATCGTTAGCCTGAGCTAGGACTGACCTGCGGGTATAGGAATCAAAGTTGCGTCGGCGGCGAATGAAGCGATGGCGAGAAGAACGGCTATCATCACCTGTGGCCTGAGGCCAGTCGCTTCCTCCATGCCGAGGTAGGTCGCTCCAATAGCCCCGCGGCGATTACGATAGAGCCAGCGCTCAACGAGGAGCGATTCCGGGCCTGCTCGACTGCTACCCTCATTTGCGCCGTCGGTC
>VBLN01000204.1:865-5226 GCA_005878685.1 Deltaproteobacteria bacterium
TTCGTCACTTCCGGGCCTTCATCCCTTGCTCGGTTCCAGCAGAATCTCCCGTAAAAACAAAGACTTGTTTCACTCCTGCGAGACGATGGCACAATTCCTGCGTATTTGGAGCCTTAAGGTACGATCAAGTAAAATCAGGGAGAAACTTTGTGGAGGAAATTCTTACCGCTGCCCAGGCTGCCGAACTACTGCAAATACATCCTAGGACTTTATATAAGCTGGCCCGCAAGGGCTCCATCCCTGGAAGAAAGCTTGGGGGTGGCTGGCGCTTTAGTAAAGGCGAGATCCTAAAGATGGTTGCCAGCAGTCAGGAAAGAGATCAAGGAAATCGAGACGGGCACGAGTAAACGGAGGTCTCGGTGAGACTCAAGTTACTATTTTGTTTTGCGTCCACATGGCTCGTTCTCATGAGCAGCCCTAAAGAGATCCTGCTTAGGGCCGATGAGGTCATAGAGTGAAGCAGGCGAACATAAAAAGACGTGCTTTTGCGGTAACGCTGACCTCGCTTCTTTGTTTCGCATCCCCAGTGGAAGCGGACAAAGTTTATCGCATCGGAGCGCTCGTGGCGGAGGATCAGTTTGCTTTTGCTTTCGAGGGCTTTAAAAAGAAAATGGCGGAGATCGGGTACGTAGAGGGGAAAAATGTCAAGTATGATTTTCATAATGCAAAAGGAGATATTGATGCCCTTAAAAAACTGGCCCAAAAGATCGTGGTGGAGAAGCCCGACCTGATTGTGACCTCTCCAACGACCGCCACTGTCCCTGTAGCCAAACTGACGGAGGGGACCAATCTTCCCGTGGTCTTTCTTGGCGCCGGCAATCCATTAAAGTTGGTCAAGAGCTACGCAAGCTCGGGCAATAACCTGACCGGAATAGCCAGTTCCAATCTAGATCTGACAGAAAAACAATTCGAGCTTTTCAAAGAGCTAGCCCCTGCGGTTAGACGTGTGATCTTCGTCAATAACCCAAAGGGCGCGACTTACGAGACCTACATGGTCTCGACGCGGGAGGCAGCGAAGAGAATGGGTTTTGTGCTTGTCGAGCTCGAGGTCCGGGGGATGAATGCTGAAGAGGTACGGAAACAGCTCTTTCTCGTCACGCATAAATTGGGAGACGGACTCTTTATTCCGCCTGATGCCACGATCGTTGCGGCCACGGAGGACTTTGCGCAGCAAGCCATCAAAGAAAGACTTCCTACCGCAGGTCCTAATGTCCAGACTGTGAAGAGAGGTCTGTTGCTGGCCTATAGCTCCGATTACTACTTCTTGGGCCAGCAGGGTGCCGCCATGGTCGATAAGATCCTTAAAGGCAGTAAGCCTACGGACCTCCCTATCGAGCAGCCTTCCAAGTTCAACTTGGCGATCAATCTCAAGACTGCCAAGGCCATCGGCTTGAAAGTACCCAAGGAGTTCTTGCTTCGAGCCGACGACGTCATTGAATGAGAAAACCCGCCCATTTAAGAGACCGAATGAAGAAGTTAATTTCTGCGCTGCTAGGCCTTTGGGTCCTAGCGGGTCATGACCTAGTCGAGGCCCAGAAGGTTTATCGGATCGGGTCATTAGTAGCTACGGATCAGTTTATACCTGCGTTTAATGGATTCAAGAAAAAGATGGCAGAGCTGGGCTATGTGGAGGGGAGAAATATCACATACGAGTTTCATAATGCCAATGGAGAACGCGATGCGCTAAAAGCAATGGCGGAGAAATTGGTTAGGGACAAACACGATGTGATTGTCACGTCATCCACTACCGCCACAGCGCCTGTAGCCAGAGCAAGCGCGGGAACCAACGTCCCAGTGGTCTTCCTGAGCGCTGGCAATCCTCTAGAGTTTATCAAGAGCTATGCCAGTTCCGGCAATAACATTACGGGCATCTCCAGCTCCTCTCTAGACCTCATCGATAAACGGATGGAACTCCTGAAAGAGCTTACTCCAGGGATAAAGCGGGTCATTGCTTTACAAGTTCCAAGTGGGACCAACTACGAAGAAGTTCGCCGCCTTACCCTGAAGGCAGCGAAAAAACTTGGTCTGGCGCTGGTAGAAGTTGAACCCAGTGGCTATGAAGAGCTCAAGAGCAAGATATCAGGTTTCGTTACTCGCAAATTGGGTGATGCCGTCTTTCTCCCGCCCGATGCTGCGGTCATTGTTGTCGTGGAAGAAATTGCCCAGCAGGCTATTAAAGAGCGGCTTCCGGTTGTAGGCCCCAACATTGAGAACGTAAAGAGAGGCGTGTTGGCAGCGTACAGCTCGGACTACTTTGCCTTGGGGCAACAAGGGGCAGTGTTAGTTGACAAGATTCTTAAGGGGGCTAGACCCACGGATCTACCCATCGAGCAGCCTTACAAATTAAAGTTGGCGCTTAATCTCAAGACCGCAAAGGCCATCGGATTAAAGATTCCCAGAGAGATCCTGCTAAGAGCGAATGAGGTGACTGAGTAGGTTACTGCAATGGGGTTGTGGAAGAAAGCTATAGCTTCGGTTCTCTATCGAGGCGGTCTGCGGCGTCGGCTTTTACTCCTAGGCCTTGGTCTTTTGGGAGCGGCCCTCGGGATCAGCACCCTTGCCGGATCTTATTACACTCGGGGACTGATCAAGAAAGAGATCGGCGAGCTTCAGGAGGAGATTGCCGTCCGAGTGGCCCACGAGATCCAAGAATTCATGGAGAATAAGATAACGCGCTTGGTCGACTACTCTGGCTCAGCAAGTTTTCATGGATTGGGAAGCGAACAACAAAGGCTCCTGGGGCTTCTCCTGCTAAAGAATGACAGAGCCTTTACCGAGCTCGCTGTCTTGGATGCCAGGGGACAAGAAGTGCTGAAAATCTCTGAGAGAAGGGTTTATCTTCCTACCGAGCTTTCTGATGAGAGTCAATCTGAGAAATTTAAGAAGGCCGTTTCCGGCGAGACTTACATCGGTCCAGTCTACACATCGGATAAGGCCGAGCCTTATGTGACCGTCGCGGTCCCCATAAGGCTTACGCCCAAAAAAATTATCGGAGTGACCTCTGCTGAGGCGAATCTCAAGACCCTTTGGGATGTGGTCGGAAATATTCAGTTTGGTCGGGCCGGCTATGCCTATTTGGTCGATGGCAAGGGGAATCTCATCGCGCACCGCGATTCGTCCCTTGTTCTCAGACGGCTCAATCTCAGTTCTCTACCCGAAGTAAGGCAATTTTTGGAAAATCCTAAAGCGTTGGATCCCACTCCCGGAAGGCAGGGTCCGGGAATCTCGGGGGAGCCTATCATCAGCACGTATGCCCCCGTGGGGACACTGGGATGGGCGGTTGTTTTGGCAGAGCCTCTAGCTGTGGCGCTCGGCGAGTTGAGTAGAGTGCAGCACTACGCGTTCGTGCTCTTGGGAGCGGGCCTATTCGCCGGAGCCTTCATCATCGTTTGGGTGAGCAACAGGATAACGAATCCGATTCGTGCGCTGCATCGCGGCGCTCAGCTTATCGGCGCGGGGAACCTTGATCACCAAGTGGACATCAAGAGCGGTGACGAAATCGAGGAGCTGGCCAAAGGCTTTAATAAGATGGCGGAGGAGCTGAAGAATTCCTATTCCAATCTCGAGCATAAGGTGGAGCAAAGGACGCTGGAACTGAGCGCTCTTTACACTGTAACCAGTACGGTGAATCAATCGTTGGAGGTCGAGGCGGTGCTGGAGGAGGTGATTAAGAAAATCACGGAGATCTTTCATTTCGATGCAACGAGGATCTTTCTTTTTGATGATCTGCGAACGGAGTTGCATTTGCGCGCCTCATTTGAAACCCATCCGGAATTTTGGAGCGGCGTCCACACTTTTCCAAGGCGTCAGGGAATCATTGGAACGGTGGCCGACACTGGGGACCAGGTGATTTTTGAGGATGTCCAGACGGATCCGAGGTATGAAGAGCTCAGCCGGACCCGGGCGACGCAAAGGGCGGGATTTAGTTTCGTCGCGGTGCTTCCCATCAAGGCGAGGGAGAAGTGTGTCGGCTGTCTCATGTTTGTCGGCAAATCCCCCAGGAAGCTTACGCCCGAGGAATTGGACTTGTTGCATTCAATGACAGACCAGATTGGAGTCGCCGTTGAAAATACCCGGCTGTATCAAGAGACAACGGCGAGGGCCAAGGAGGTTTCCGCTCTTTACGACGTTGCCGCTACCGTCAACCAATCGATGGACCTTAACGTGGTATTGCGGGAGGTGATCCGAAAGGTCTTGGGTACGACTCGTTTCGACGCGGCGCGGATCTATCTGATCGACTCCGAGAGAAAGGAACTGGTCCTCAAGGCCTATCAAGGCCTCAGCCCGGAGTTTACCCTCAAGACCGCGACCGACAGGGTGGGAGCTGGAATCAACGGCCGCGTGGCTGAGACAGGAGAGGT
>VBLN01000205.1 GCA_005878685.1 Deltaproteobacteria bacterium
AGACATTGCGCACGTGAGGAAATTCGATCCCCCGCAGCCGCTCGGGAACGGTCCATTGAGCTTTGACCCGATCAGGCAATTGGAGAAGGCTGTCCAAAGGCTCCCACGTGATTCCGTTGTCTTCGCTGCGAAACAGCCGGACCGGTCCGATTCCCGCATAGACCACACGCTCATCATGCGGATCAACAGCGAAGGTTCTCACGTCACCCTCCAACACTTTCCGCCAGCTCCGGCCGCCATCCGCGGTACGGTAACCGCCATCGAACGCAACCGCAGCGAAGACAACCTCTGGACTCCGCTGGCAACCCGTCAAATGCTCTAGAGTCCGCCCGGCGAAGAACTCTCCCAGAGTGTTGAATGAACCCTTTCGGGTTTCCATTATTCTGAGGCCGCCATTGAAGGCGACGTAATAGATGAGTTCCTCATTCATAGGCGCTTCCTCTTTGGGACGTCATTTCTATCCGCCGAGAATCGGATTGCTTATAACATGCCGACAATTGTCGAATCAATATTGCTATCTGCATCGGAGGCAGAAGTCGTTGAAGATCTGCTTGACGTGAGTTATTTTTGTATGATCTATGGAAAAAGGAATCGACGGCTGAAGTCATGAAGATCAGCGCGATCAAAGGGTTTGCCGATATTCTGCCAGGAGAGATTGAAACCTGGCAGTTCGTGGAGGAGAAGGCGCGCGCCGTGTTCGCCCTGTACAACTTCTCGGAGGTTCGTATTCCCATTGTGGAAAAGACAGAGCTTTTCAGCCGCTCTCTGGGCGAGACCACGGACATCGTGGAAAAGGAGATGTATACATTCGCCGACCAGGATGGAAAGGGCGCTCTATTAACCCTTCGGCCGGAAGGGACGGCCGGTGTCGTGCGCGCTTATGTCGAGGCGGAGCTTTATCAGACGGAACCCGTAAGAAAGCTTTTTTATTTGGGTCCGATGTTCCGTCGGGAGCGTCCGCAGAAGGGCCGTCTGCGGCAGTTTTATCAGATCGGCGCGGAGGCGTTGGGTCGGGGGGACCCGTTTGTGGATGCGGAGGTCCTCCTGCTGCTCCGCGATTTTTTCTCCCTAGTGGGTCTGGACGGAGTGATTCTTGAACTCAATTCCCTTGGATGCGTTCAGTGCCGGCCGCGCTATCGAAAGGATCTACTGGCGTTTTTGAAAGAGCGCGAAGACAAACTCTGCCCGAACTGCCGGCGGCGCATGGAGCGTAATCCCTTGCGCGTTCTCGATTGCAAGGAAGAAGCCTGCAGGGAGGCGACGAGAGGGGCGCCGTCGATTCTCGATTATCTATGTCAGGACTGCAGAGACCACTTCGAGACGGTGCAGCAGCTGTTGCGCGATAGCGGCGTCGATTACAAGCTCAATCCGCGCATGGTGCGAGGATTGGATTACTACTGTAGGACCACTTTTGAATGGACCAGCGATCGATTGGGGTCGCAGAACGCAGTGGCTGCAGGAGGACGGTATGACGGTCTCGTCGAGGATCTGGGAGGTCCCCCGACACCCGGCATTGGCTTCGCGATGGGGGTGGAAAGATTGGTGCTGTTGCTAGGTGCGAAGGAGAGCCGGCAGGCTCCTCGCCCCGATCTCTATGTCGCGTGCGTGGGAAGCGCCGCTCGCAGCTGGGTGATTCCAGCGGTCCACAAGCTCCGCCAAAAGGGGATTTCGGTAGAGATGGACGGAGAAGAAAGGAGTCTCAAGAGTCAGATGCGCCGGGCGGATAAGCTCAAAGCGCAATTCGTGCTAATTATGGGGGACGAAGAAATAAAAACCGGCAAGGGAATCCTTCGCCATATGGATACCAAAGAGCAGCTTGAGGTGAGCCTGCGGGGCCTCGAGGAAGCTCTGTTGGCGCGCAAAGTGAGCCATTGAGCATGGAGCGGAGCTTCGCCGATTATCTGGGAGACTGGAAGAGGAGCTGTTACTGCGGCGAGCCTCGTGCGGATTCTGTCGGCCAGCCATTGATTCTGATGGGGTGGACGCAGCGGCGCCGCGACCACGGGGGGTTGATCTTTGTGGATCTCAGAGATCGGAGCGGGCTCATTCAGATTGTCTTTAATCCTGAAACGAGTCAGACAGCCCATGAAAAAGCCAAGCAGATCCGTTCCGAAGACGTGCTGGCCGTGCGCGGCGTACTGATGCGAAGGCCGCCCGAGACCATCAATCCGAACATGGCTACAGGCGAGGTGGAATTGCTGGTCGAAGAGGTGAGGCTCATCAGCGCATCAGAGGTTCCTCCTTTCGTTATAGAGGATGAAACGGAGGCGAACGAAAACACGCGCTTTAAGTATCGCTACCTGGACATGCGGCGGCCGCAGGGTCTTGAACCTCTTCGTCTGCGATACCGGATGACTAAGAAAATCAGAGACTATCTTGACGGCAAAGGATTCCTGGAAATCGAGACGCCGCTGTTGACCAAGAGCACTCCGGAGGGCGCGCGGGACTATCTGGTGCCGAGTCGAATCTATCCGGGAAAGTTTTATGCTTTGCCCCAGTCCCCTCAGCTTTTCAAGCAGATCCTGATGGTTGGAGGAGTTGATCGTTATTTTCAGATAGCGCGCTGCTTCCGGGACGAAGATTTGCGAGCTGAAAGACAGCCCGAATTCACGCAGCTTGATATGGAGATGTCCTTCATCCAAAGAGAGGACATCTTTGAAATAATTGAAGGAATGATCAACGCGTTATTTCAGCAGCTTAAAGGAATAGACTTAAACCGACCCTTTAACATCATCTCGTGGTTGGATGCGATGGAAGGCTACGGCTCGGATAAGCCGGACATGCGCTTTGGCTTGGAGCTCAAGAACTTTTCGATTGCTTGCAAAAAAACACAGTTCAAAGTTTTCTCAAGAGCATTGGAGCAGAAAGGGGTAGTGAAAGGTCTATCTGTTTCGGGCGCGGATTTCTCCCGCAAGGAGCTCGACGATCTCACCACTTTTGTCGGAAACTACGGCGCCAAGGGTCTCGCCTGGGTCAAGCTCGCCGAGAAAGATTGGCAGTCGCCGATTGCGAAGTTTTTTTCAGCAGAAGAGCGCAGCGCGATTCTCTCGATCACGCAAGCGAAGCCCGGCGACTTCATATTTTTTGTAGCTGACGAGGAGAAGATTGCAAACGACGCCTTGGCCAATCTTCGTCTCCACCTGGGAGAGAAGTTAGGTCTGATTCGGGAGAACAAGTACGCGATCGTCTGGGTTGTCGATTTTCCCCTGTTTGAGTACGACCCCGGAGAGCAGCGCTATCAGTCCGTAAATCATCCTTTTACAGCTCCGCTGGAGGAGGATCTTTCCCTGTTGGCGACGGAGCCTTTGAAGGTCAGATCCAAGGCCTACGATCTTGTGTTGAACGGCACGGAAATCGGAGGCGGGAGCATCCGTATTCATCAGGGAGCCCTGCAAAAAAAGATTTTTGAGTTGCTCGGCATTACCCCGCGCGAAGCGGAAGCAAAATTTGGATTCTTCCTCGAGGCCTTGAAGTTCGGCGCGCCGCCGCACGGTGGCATCGCCTTTGGCATCGACAGACTCGCGATGATCCTGAGCGGATCCCGCTCTATTCGTGAGGTCATTGCATTTCCGAAGAGTCAGAGGGCCGTCTGTCTTCTCACCGACGCTCCGTCCGAAGTCGATCCCAAACAGCTTAGGGAGTTGAGGATCAAGACCACCTGACCTTTGCCATCCTCACAGTGCAAATGCGCGTTGGGATCGGGATGTGCGATGTCTCTTTCCGCGCACGGAACCTTGAGAGCGATGGCCCGTTATGTTAGTAACAGAAACGATGTGGAAGTTAGCGCCTTTAGTTTTCCTTCTCTCTTCGTGCGTTCTGGGCCCTGGTAATTTCCGCAGCAGTCATTCCACCGATCTCGCAGAAAGAAATATCCGGCGCATCGCGATCCTTCCGGCGGACGGGATGATTCTCGGAGAGAAGGGAAAGAGTACTGAGAATGGGCCGAATGCCAGCCTGAGCAATTTTCTCTTCTCAACTATGTCTGCTTTGCCCGATTGGCAGATCGTTTCGGATCGCGAGGTCAAAGAGGTCACATCGCATATAGGGGAAGGCAGCGAAGCCACCCGGGCTCGGAAGCTCGGCGAGTTCGTCTATGCCGATGCCGTGATCTCCGGCCGGGTGGTTCGGTATCGGGAGAGAGTGGGAGGAGACTTCGGAGTGAAGAGTCCCGCTTCAGTCGCTTTTGTTCTCGACCTTCGCGATGCCAGACGGGGAGACGTTGTCTGGTCAGCGCGCTTCGATGAGACGCAAAGGCCTCCGACCGAAAATATCTTCGGTATCGGTGAATTTGCTCAGAGAGGCGCAAGGTGGCTTTCGGCGGAAGAGCTCATGCGTGAGGGAGTCAAGAAGTCGGTGCAACAGCTGCACAAAGTTCTCTATGGTAGCTGAGTTAGATAACCCACAAACCGTATCGATGCCGTCGATTGAGGTCAGTCATCATGGACTGTCTCCAGAGGTTTTCCTAAGTGATGGCTGACGCGTTGTCCTAGACTTTGCAACCTCGTCCGCCCGCCTCGGTCAAGGAGGAGAGTCGCGCCGCCTTTGAGAACGAGGCGCAAGGAGGGGACCGGATATTTCTGTGCGGCTGAGGAGCCGGCGACCGCAAAACCGCTGTAAACCTCGTCACGCCCCAGCTTCAAGGCGACTACTTCTTCATAGTCTACGCGAACTCTAGCCCGACGGAAGATATTGCGCTTCAGGAGTACGACCTGATGCTCCTACAGCGATGCCAAGCAGGATCAGATTCATTACGGGGAAGTACCACAGGGACGCCGCCGGACCTTCGAGGCCTCTCTGGCGGACCGCCTCCAGGATCGGAAGGGAGAGAAAGAGCAATGCGAGCGCGATGCCCAAGCATAGGAAGGCGGGGAAACGCGCCCCGCGCCAGACTAGGCGGAGCTTCTCTTGGTCTTCCTCGGCTATGCGAAATCCGAGGCGGCTCCCCATCGCCTCAAATTGATCCGGCTTTCCTTCCATTTTAGCTTGACAGCTGTCAGCTATCAGCCATCAGCTTGAAAATTTCAATGGGTTAGGAGTTTTGAGCCGACTCGAGCTCAGGAATCTTTACGCGCACGGTAGAAATCTTTGAAGCGGTAGTCCCTGAGCTTAATCAGCTGGTGGTAGGAACCAAATCGCTGCTCGGGATCCTCCACTCCATCCAAGAGATCGACGGGATTTTCTTCGGAGTCGAAGAGCTTCGCTTTTTGATAGGTCGTGGTCCGCTCGCCCGGGATGCGTCCCATCTCGCGGATGAGACGGCGGAACTGCGAGGGCTTCATGAGTTGGCCGTAGCCGGCGCCCGCCGCCGTGGAGATGCTCTCGTTCATCAGGGTGCCGCCGAAATCATTGGCGCCCGCCATGAGGCCGAGCTGAGACAGCTTCGGCCCCTCTTTGACCCAGGAAACTTGGAGGTTGGGAATTGAATTATTGAGCATGATGCGCGACACGGCGTACATTTTCATTACTTCCGCTCCCGTAGCGCCAGAGCGCAGGCCGGGGATACTCTTGCGATAATGAATCGGCGCCTCTTCAAAGACGAAGCTCAAAGGGACGAACTCAGTGATCCCGCCGGTGCGCTTTTGAATCTCACGCAATATATTGAGATGAACCGCTTTGTCATGAGAATTTTCGATGTGGCCGTACATGATGGTCGAGGTCGTCGGGATCCCCAGCTCATGCGCGCTCTCAATCAATTCGATCCACTGGGCCGTGCTGATGCGGCCGGGAGAGATTTTGTGTCTTACTTCGTCGACGAGAATCTCGGCAGAAGTTCCCGGCAGACTTCCCACACCCGCCTCTTTCAGCGCGCCCAAGTAATCTCTGACAGGGACCCCAGTCAGGGTCGAGCCGTAGAGGACCTCTTCGGGAGAGAAGCCGTGAATATGCAGCTCGGGCAGGGCCTTTTTGAGAGCTTCGCAGATCTTTACGTAATGCCAACCATCCATGCCTGGAGCCAAGCCCGCTTGGACGCAGATCTCTGTAGCCCCCAGATCGCATGCCTCCTGGGCGCGGCGAAGAATTTCTTCCGGCGGAAGGAAGTAACCTTCTTCGGCCAGATGTCCACGACTGAAGGCGCAGAACCCGCAAGCCTTGACGCAAACGTTGGTAAAGTTGACGTTGCGATTCACCACATAGGTGACCACGTCACCGACGGTTTTCCTACGCAGGTGATCCGCCACGGCAGTGATGATGAGAAGATCCCCGGCAAGGGCTCGATCCAAGACGACTCCAATCGAGGGTGTGACGCTGGACAGAAACTCGCCGAGCGATTTCTCAAGATGGGATAGAGTCATGACGGTTCTTAGTTCTACCTTTCGACCCAGTAGCGAGCGAGTTCTTGAAGGTAAGTGAGGGTGGATAGGTCTTGCATGCGGTCGAGAAAGACTTTCCCGTTCAGATGGTCCCATTCATGTTGAATGACCCGCGCATGAAAATCTGAAGCGACAAAGTTTAGCTCCTTCCCGTCGCGGTCCCATCCTTGCACCCGGATGCTTTTGTGGCGCGGCACCCTTCCTCTGAGATCCGGAATGCTCAAGCATCCCTCCCAATCCTCCTCCTTTTCATCCGAGAGCGGCGCGATGCTCGGATTAATCAGCACGGAGAGCGGAACCCTGGTCTTTTTCGGGTAGCGGGGATTGTCCTGGACCTCGAGCACGGCGACCTGTTTGCACTCGTGAACCTGAACAGCCGCGAGTCCGACGCCGTCGTATTCCGTCATGGTTTCGATCATGTCATCGATGAGTTTCTGAAGCTGTTGCGAGACGATCTGCTCAGGAGGGATAGCCTCGGCGCCCTGGCGCAGGACAGGATGTCCCAGTCTGGCGACTTTGAGTATCGACATGACTTTTTCTTAGCATAGCCGGAGATACAGGGGAAGGGGCGTAAGGAGAATCCGGCGAGCAAAATTTCGCGTCGCGCCTTGACATGATAGACCTAATAGGTCTATATTTTTTAAAGATGCAAAAGGAGAGAAGGAATAGGGAAAGGAGTTCCCTGATGAATGTGGGGCGCCGGGTGGACTATGCGCTCCGGGCTCTCTCCTATCTTGCCGGACAGCCGGAAGGAAAGATTATCAGCAGGGCGGATATCGAAAGGAAGCAAGATATCCCTTCCTATTATCTCTCCAAGATTATGAAAGACCTGGTTGCGGGTGGGTTGGTTGAGTCCCATGTCGGCTCGAAGGGGGGGTTTAGTCTGGCGCGACCGGCAGCAAGAATTAGCGTCAAAGAGGTCTATGAAACCGTCGAGCGGCCCATTGTCCTGATGGAATGTCTGCAAAAGGGGGAGAAGTATTGCTTCTACTGCTCCGTCTGCACGCAGCGGTCGATCTGGGAGGAGGCTCAAGATCTCTTGGCACGTTATCTTGCGGGCGTTTCCATCGGTGATATTGCGATGGGAAGAGGACTGAGGGAGCGGTTGGCTGCTGTCCATAACTGATTTTGGTCGGGAAAATTTTGCCGGGGTAAACGAATGCTCGAGATTAGGAATTTGCATGCGAGCGCTGCAGAGCGTGAGATCCTGCGTGGGATCGATCTTACGGTCAATGCCGGCGAGGTTCACGCGATCATGGGTCCGAATGGCTCGGGCAAGAGCACGCTCGCCCATGTTCTTTCCGGACGGGAGCCCTACGAGGTGACGGCCCTGCTCGAGATGGCTCCAGAAGAGCGTGCGCGCGCGGGGATCTTTCTGGCCTTTCAATATCCGGTGGAAATTCCCGGAGTCAGCACGACCTACTTCCTCAAGGCGGCGCTCAACGCCACCAGGAAGCATCGGGGTCTTGAAGAGCTCGATGCGATGGATTTTCTGGCGCTGCTTAAAGAGAAGACGGCGCTGGTCGAGATGGATCAAGGTCTTCTGAACCGTCCGATCAATGAAGGGTTCTCCGGCGGCGAAAAGAAGCGCAACGAGATTTTTCAGATGGCGGTTCTGGATCCCAAACTGGCCATCCTGGACGAGACCGACTCGGGTCTGGATATCGACGCCTTGAGGATCGTAGCTCATGGTGTGGATCAACTCCGAAACAAAGATCGCGCCACGATTCTGATCACTCATTATCAACGGCTGCTGAATTACATTATTCCCGACTACGTGCATGTGCTGTTCGACGGCCGCATCGTGACGTCGGGCGGAAAAGAGCTGGCTCACGAGCTGGAACAGAGAGGCTACAGCTGGATTGAGGAACGACTCCAGGCCGGCTCGGTCTCTTGAAGCTCTAGAAAAAAATCTGCGCTATGACGGAACTGGAAGAAGCCAGAGAGCGGTATTGCGCCGACTTCGAGCGGTTTAAGCAGAAGGCGGCGAGAAACGGAGGCGGGTGGACCTACCCGCTGCGGAAGACGGCGATCTCGCGCTTCGCCGAAGTAGGCTTCCCTACCACCAGGGATGAGGAGTGGAAATATACCAGCGTGGCGCCGATCGTTAAGGTTCGCTTTAGGCGCGCCGATCCTCGGCCCAACGGAGTGGTGCCCAGGGCTCTCGCGCAGACCGGCGCCGGGGAGTTGGCGAAGAACCGGCTGGTTTTTGTGAACGGTCATTACTCGGAAAGACTCTCGTCGGTTGGGTCGCTCCCTGGCGGTGTGAAGGTAGAGAGCCTTGCGGCAGCCTTGGTCAATGATCCTGCTGCGGTGGAACCCTACCTCGCCCGACACGCGAGCTATCAGGATCATGCTTTTGTCGCGCTGAACACCGCTTTTATGGAGGATGGCGCTTTCGTCCATGTTCCAAAGGGATGTGTCATTGATGAGCCGATTCACCTGCTTTTCGTCTCAACCTCAAACGGGGAGGCCACCGTGTCGTATCCGCGCAACCTGATCGTGATCGATAGCGATAGCCAGGTGAAGATCGTTGAGAGCTACGTCGAGGTGGGCGGTCGGGGCTATTTGACCAATGGGGTTACCGAAGTGATAGCGGGCGAGAATTCGGTCATCGACCATTGCAAGCTGGAGCGGGAAAACGAAACGGCCTTCCACGTCGCCACACTCCAGGCCCGTCTCGGCCGCAGCAGCAATTTTGTCTCTCATTCTATTACGCTGGGCGGGGCGCTGATCAGAAACGACGTTAATGTCATGCTGGACGGTGAGGGCGGCGACTGCACGTTGAACGGCCTCTACTTGGGAACGGGTGAGCGCCATATCGACAACCACACCAGGATTGACCATATGAAGCCACATTGCGTTAGTCGCGAACTCTACAAAGGCATCCTCGATGGAAAGGTCAAGGCGGTCTTCAATGGCAAAATCGTTGTGGGGAAGGATGCCCGGAAGACCGATGCCAAACAGACGAACAGAAACTTGCTGCTTTCCGAGGAGGCGACGATCGACACCAAGCCACAACTTGAGATTTTTAATAACGATGTAAAGTGTAGCCATGCGTCAACGATAGGCCGCCTTGACGAAAATGCGCTCTTTTATCTCCGCTCCCGCGGTCTCGGACTGGAAACTGCGCGCGCGCTTCTGACCTATGCGTTTGCCAGCGAAGTGGTGAACCAGATCAAGATCGCGCCGGTCCGGGCCGGGCTCGATGACCTGTTGACGGCGCGCTTGCAGAAAATATGTCAGGCGTAGGAAAAAAACCATGAAGGTCGCTCGTGAAATAGCCACACCCAAAGGGTGGACAGAGTCCGCGCCGCCGTTGGATGTGCAAAGGATCAGGGAAGATTTCCCGATTCTTAAGCAGCGGGTGCACGGCAAGCCGCTGGTCTACCTGGACAATGCCGCTACGACACAAAAGCCCCAGGTCGTGCTCGATACTTTGAA
>VBLN01000206.1:0-6413 GCA_005878685.1 Deltaproteobacteria bacterium
TCGATATCTTCGTCATCAAGTTCTTCGAGGTCCAATAGAGCATTGTGTGCGCCCTGCACAGCGCGAATCAACTCGTCCAGCTTCACCTGCATCGCCCCGGTATCTCGGTTCTGAGTGTTCTGTATGAGGAACACCATGAGAAAAGTTATGATGGTCGTGCCGGTATTGATCACCAATTGCCACGTATCGCTAAAGCCGAAGAACGGACCTGTGATGACCCATAGGATAATGATGGCTACGGCAATGATGAATGCGCCCGCATGTCCGGTTGCATGCGCCGCCCATTTCGCAAATCCAGTAAACCAGGATCTCAATTCCATAGTGTTCCTCCTTTCGCCAACCCTCTATTGTCAAAATTTGGGGCAATAGCTGCCCTGACCCTAGCCTTCTTCGTTACCAGATCTCTGGCGATATCGTCCCGTTCTGTTATCATTTAAAGAGAGAGTCTTGCTGAAACGAGGAGCCATGGCGACTCAAAAGCAAAGACGAGCGGCGAGAAGAAACATCAAAAAAGCCGCGCGAGCGGCGAGGCGAAAACAAACACTCAAGAAACTTCCTAAAAAAACCCGCATTGCTCTCGGCAAGCAAGCGGCGAAAGTCGCCAAGAGGCGCCGGCGATACTCGATTCTCTACCTCAATCTTTCCCGAGCCAATTATACAGAGCCTATCGGTAACGTCCAAGGAGACAGCGAACTCCAGCTCCGACCGGCCGGTCTCTGAAGATCTCTGCCTGAATGTCACCTTTCTGACAGACTCAAGAAACAAAACTGATATAAGCCTCGATCATTTTTTACGCTTAGAAACAGCAACTTATGCGGCTAGACCAGTTGCCCGATTGGCTAACTCTCCTAGGGCCAATGATGGAGGGAGGAGTGCTGAAAAGTGCCAACTCCTTTCAGTTAGGCCACCTCATCATATTGGACATCGAACGCCAAGGATCCCATCATGTCAAACTGCTGGAAGTACCCCCCAGCATGATTGAGAAAGTGCTCGCCCTTCTCAATGCTCATATTGGATGGACCCTCAAGGATATCTCACAACCGGAGATAGGCGACTGACGACGCATACAGATAGGACCGAGTGGTCAATGAATAACATCGATGCCAAAGCTCTGAAGCAATTAAAAAGCCTTTCCTCATTCTCGCTGTCTCAATTACAAAATCTTGCGGACAATTTGTCCATTAGACATTTGAAGAAAAATCAGATCATCTTTGACCAAGATGAAGAGGCAAAGCTCGTTTATCTGCTGATCTCCGGAGTTGTTCGAAGTTCCTATCTCAACAGCAATCAAAAACAAACCATAGTAAGTCTCATTCCAGCGGGAGAATTTTTTGGCCTCGACTCGCTGGTGCCCAAAATGCATCATCCGTTCCGATGCGACGCCTTCGAAACCTCCGCGATTGGTGCCATCAAGCCGGAAGTCTTAATTGAAACGCTGACGGGGATCCCATTTGAACGGTTCCTCCGGTGGCACATGGCCACAATGTATTCCGGGCGACAAATGTATCTTCACTGTATCAAAGGGATCGGACTTGATCTTCGTAAGCGCCTGGCTCTTGAACTTGTGAATTTGGCCGATCGCTTTGGCATCCTCGATCCGCGCGGAGTCGTGATTTTCCTCCAGATCAGCCATGAAGTTCTCGCGGGTCTGGTAGGAGCGTCGCGCCAGCAGGTCATGGGCGTCGCATTATCATAGACATGCATAAACTTCGTAGAATCGTCGAGGTTGCGATCGAGGCATGAAGGTGCCGCTCTGCCCGTAGTTAAATCTTCTTTATACTCAGTATTCACCGAGTCGCTTGCGAGCAGGTGAACCCGCGACAACAATGCCTGTTGGCTATTAACGCCCTCCATAAAACAGCGTCCTATCGACTTCCCTACTCGCCAAAAAACTTGTCGGAAATGGGGACCGACGCCCTTTTCTCCCACTGACGGAACTTCTCGATCTCGCCTCTAACAGAGGCGATTACAAATCCTATGACGGCAATGTCGTCCATGAATCCGACGACCGGTATCACATCGGGTATCGCATCTATAGGCATCAGAAAATAGATGACAGCAGCTATCAGAAGAATGACCGTTTCCAACGAGACATCTCTATACGCACCGCTCGCCCACGCGCTTATCAGGCGACAGCTAGATCTCAGGTTATCCAAGATCTCTCCTGCGATGTCCTTACGGCTCCCCATCTTCCTAATCGCTTCTTCAACCAGGCGGCGAAGCTCTTTCGGATCCCTGACGATCTTCGCTGCCCTGGCTTTCGCCTGCTCAAAAACCAATCGCCACAGCCGAATGCGCCGTTGAGTTCTCATTGGGAGACCTCCTTGCCTTTTTGAATACCGTAACGCCTCGGGGCAAACACAGCGAGCCCGAGTTCCCTGAGTGAGGCTTTCGCGCCCCGTCCTTCTTGGGACTCTATGGCGACTCCATAAGCCCCAACGATTTCCGAATATTACCGCAATTTCCGAATTGCGCAACGCGGAAGAGTTCGTCTAAACCTCAGAACGGCCCATCTTAGATTCGGAAATTCGACGCTCACGACCGGGCTCTCATGTCTCGATCCTTTCTTCTGCGGAGTGGCTTTGATAAAAGAAGATAAGAAATACAGGCCATGGCAAAGACGCGCTCCATTCGCTTAAAGCGCATGGATCCGGGCGAACAGCCTGGAGAAAGGAGAATCGCTTCATGGGTCTCATGATCGATGGCGAGTGGCACAGCGACGACGATATCGCAAGCGACGCCCGGGGACATTTTATGCGCGAGGCCTCCAAGTTTCGCCAATGGGTCACGGCGGACGGAAGCCCGGGACCTTCCGGCGACGGCGGATTCAGGGCCGAGCCCGGTCGCTACCACCTCTTCGTTTCCCCCTCTTGCCCTTGGGCACATAGGACGATCATCATGCGCAAGCTTAAGAAACTTGAACACGTCGTTTCCATGTCGATCGCTGACCGACCGAAAATCGAGGGATGGGCCTACGCGAAGGCAATCGACGATCTCGAGCCGTGCCCCGACGGTATTTTCCGCCTGCACCAGATCTACAAGTTGGCAAACCCAGCATATACGGGCAAGGTCACCGTGCCGACGCTGTGGGATCGAAAGCGCCGCACGATCGTCAACAACGAATCATCCGAAATCATCCGGATGATCAACTCGGCCTTCAATGCGTGGGCGGACACCAGCTTCGATTTCTATCCAGAGGGGTTGCACGATGAAATCAATGAGATGAACAATTTCGTCTACGAGCATTTGAACAACGGCGTTTACCGTACCGGCTTCGCCAAGACCCAGGAGGCTTACAATGAGGCGGTGCGGAAAGTATTCTATGGGCTGGACACCTTGGAGAAGCGGCTCGACGGGCGCCGCTACCTCGTCGGCGAGCGCATCACCGAGGCCGACTGGCGCGCCTTTCCGACGCTGCTGCGTTTCGATCTCGTCTACTATAGCCATTTCAAGTGCAACATCCGCCGCATCCAGGACTATCCGAATCTCGCCAACTACTTGCGCGAGCTCTATCAGTGGCCGGGAATCAAGGACACCTTCGACCTCCATAAAATCAAAGCGGGCTACTACAGCCAGCGGAACATCAACCCGACCGGTATCGTGCCCGCGGGGCCGACCCTCGACCACCTCGACTCGCCGCATGATCGCAACCGCCTTCGCGCCGCGGCGTACACGAAGGATGTACGGGAGGCATCTGGACCGTTTAGCTGAACGCATTTTGGAGGAAAATCCCTTCAACAAAAGATTGCTCAAGGGATCAGCCGGAGACAAGACTCTCTTTAAAATCGATGAATTAATCGTACGACATTGGCTTGGCATAAGCCTTGCCTGTTACAATAAAAAGTGGCAAGGGAAAAGAAGGCGGGCGACACGTCCCCCTCTCTCCCGTGTAGGTAAACCATAGTAAGGAATCACCATGCCACACCTGTTCCCCAATGAAAGGCTCCATAGCGTTAGCTTGGCGTCACATTGATCGGCTCACTACTGGAGGAGTTTACTTATGGCCCCTAACTACGCCCAAACCCTACGGGTCATCGGACAGGCTCTGGAGGAACGGCGTTTCAAAGACTTCGACATCAAGAGCGAAGGCAAGCACTATCTCATCCGGGATCTGACTGAGACGGAGCCATCCTCTCAGCCGGTAGAATTTCGGTATACACGTGAAGATATAGAGCGCCTGGAGCAAGAAGCTCAGGCAAGACGCAGGGACCCGTCCAGAACACCTGATTTCACCAGCTTGTCCCAACTCCTGCGCACTGTTGGCGATTACCTCGATGCCAGAGATGGCCGTCTCTTGGGGATTTCGAGGCGATCCCCATTGCTCACAATCGAATACGAAACAGGACAACGGCGTCGCAGGGAGGAAGAACACCTGGCCTCGAGTTTCTACGACCTTTCTGTCCGGATGTACAAGCAAAGGAAGAGACGTAGGGCGTGATCCCGATGCTCTCATCCTGAAGATCCTTTTGTTCGAATCTGCCTCGCACTAAAATCTTTTCCAAGGATTGATCCCCAACTCTTTATGTTTTGCAAATAACATGACTAGATAAATCAGGTCGAAAATAAATATCGATACGTAAAGAAAATTCAGCAGGACCGACAAAGGAAAGCGGAGAAAAAACAGTATCGACGGCAACAGCGTGCCGAACATCTTGAATAACCCTATGTAAATGGACTGACCGCTCACGTCTTTCCGTCTCAGCAGCATCGATATAAACAAAACCGACATCATAAAATTTTGCCCGAAAGCGGCGTATTTGCCATCCCAATCTTTGAACTCGTAGGTTATAGCCCAGATAGCACCAAAACTTATGAGCATGGTCAAAAGAAATGCGGGATAGAACAAGTGCGCTGGCAGTTCCCGACTAAAGGCAGCCTTACCGAAGCGAAGAGCTTGAAAGACGACGATCAAATCAAAGGCAAACCAAATGACATTGATGTAATTTTGAGGGAGCTCGTGGGGATACATAAACGAAAAGATAAATTCCCACGAGATATTTGCACATAGAGCCGCTATCGGCATGCCATAGGTCTTCTCTTGAAACCCCAGTCTGATGATCAAAATATAGACTAGAGTCCACAAGACGCCGGATCCGATTTGCAAGCTCCAGCTTATCTCAGGCGGAACCGTCATACCCTTAACGGCCCCAGATGTTCATGGCATCTCCGCTTCCAGAAATGACAATTATAATGATCTGTCCCGCCCTCCCTGTACGAGCCTGCAGCAGCGCCTATGGCGAGCATAGTCGGGGGCTTGACCCGTAGGATCTGATTCCAAGTGAGTTGTAGACGGTCAAGCTCGTTTGGAGGAGCTCGTCATCCCGCCGTTGGATTGATTGAGTGCTAGTCCTGCTGGAACTGCTTCAGCTCCTGTTGGATGGGGGCGACCTGCTGCTGGTGCTGGAGCTGCTTCAGCTGTTCGTCGCGCCGGAGCTGGTTTAACTGCTCCTTCGATTGGAGCTGATTTGGCTGCTGCTCGTCCTGGAGCTGTTTCAGCTCCTGCCGATCTCGAAGCTCGTTCAACTGCTGCCGATCTCGAAGCTGATTCAGCCGCTGCTCGTTCTGAAGCTGATTCAACTGACGCTGGACCTGGTTCAAATCCTGCTGCTGTTGCGACCGGTCCACCTGTTGATTCTGGAGCTGATTGAGTTGCTGCTGAAGCCCGTTTAACTCCTGCTCGCGCTTTAACTGGTTGAGCTGCTGCTCGCGTTGTAACTGGTTGAGCTGCTGCCGGATCTGGATTTGCTGCTGCAAACCACTGAGCGGGTCAGCTGCTGCGCACGGTAGGGAATGTGCGCCCAGAGCTACAACGGCAGCCAGGATTGAATAGAGTCTTTTCAAGGATGCTCTCCTCAATACGTACAATGAATACTTTGCACCTTCACTGAAGTATATTCAAGCTCCACCGGTCAATCTTGACGGACGCCGCGCGGCACGTGCCGGAATCGCCTTTACCTGAAATGTGCTCGTCCCAGTCGCCGTAAAGTCTTGCGAGCAGTAACTAAAAACTTCCTCCCGTTCTCAACCCGCTTTTTCCTTCTGCCCGGGCGTTTGGGGCTCCTTTAGCTCACCGACGGTCACCGTGACGGGGAGCTCTTTTCTTTCCCTCAAGACCTTCATCTGGATTTCCTTGTCCACCGCGGTGCGAGCGACCATAATGGGAAAATCATTGGCTTCCTTGATCTCCTGCCCATTATACTCGGTAACGATGTCCCCCAACTTGATCCCGCCGCGGTCCGCCGGTCCCCCCTCTATCACACCGGCCACAAGCGCTCCGCGGGGCTTTTCCCAACCCAAAGACTTCGCGATCTCTGGCGTGACCTCTTGAATGGCCATCCCTACCCAACCCCTTGTCACCTTGCCTTTGGCCTTGAGCTGGGGCAAAAGCTCTTTCACCAAGTTAACGGGTGTCG
>VBLN01000206.1:6420-9998 GCA_005878685.1 Deltaproteobacteria bacterium
CCTATCCCGATGTTGCCTCCTGTCTGACTGACAATCGCCATATTGATCCCTACGACTTCACCCCGAGCATTCACCAGGGGTCCACCCGAGTTTCCGGGATTGATCGAGGCGTCAGTCTGGATGAAACTGTCGTAAGGTCCGGCACCGATATGCCGTCCCTTTGCGCTCACGATACCAGAGGTAACGCTGTTGTCGAGACCGAACGGATTGCCGATTGCCATAACCCACTCTCCCACTTCAAGCCGGTCGGAGTCCCCGAGTTGCGCAGTCGGTAAACTCTCTTTGGCATCGATTCTTATGACGGCGATATCGGTCTTTGGATCTTTTCCCAGGACCTTGGCCTCAAATTCTCTCTTGTCGGAGAGCTTCACCATGATCTTCTCTGCATTCTCCACCACATGGGAGTTCGTCAGAATGGAGCCATCAGATGCAATAATGAACCCTGACCCGAGACTTCGCTGCGCGCCCGCCGGCTGTTGCGCACCAAAATACTTTTCCGAGAATTGCTCTGTGGGACCTCTTTCCTCTTGCTGAGGCGGAATACCCAATTCCCTCCCACGAGTAGTTTGGATTGTAGAGACGTTGACCACAACGGGCTGGAGTCTTTTCGCTAGGGTGACAAAGTCAGGCATTTTCCCCGATTGAGAAACACCCAATTTCCCTAAAACCTCTGCTTGTCGCCGCGAGCCTTCGGGACCATCGCTTTTCCTGCCCCAGCACCCAAATCCAACAACTGAAGTTAGGAGAAACACGAGACAAAGCATCACGATTCTATGCATGACTTCCTCCTTCCGAACGCAAAGGTTTACGTTTTCTCATTTTCTATCAGGCGCTTGCTGGCTTGATCCGAGAAAATGTCTAAAAAAGTCTGCAAGGTACATGCCAGTGAAGAAAAAAATTGAGCTAGGAGGTTAATTTCGAAAGGCATTCTTAAATTCCTACCCACCTTACTGGACGCGGAGTGTTGCAGGCTTTTTCCTACAAGGCCGATTGTAGGATAACGTAATTGCTTTTCAATTCAGGATGACGACGCCCGAGGAAAATCTTTAGCGTCTCAATCTCTATCCTCAAGCTTTCCATGGCCGAAAGCAGATCCTGCTTAGCCTCTTCGAAAACCGCCGCGAATTAGTAGTGTATTTTCCGGATTTCTCATGTATGTGGAGAGTGGTGTAATACTACTTGTTCAGCGGCATAGACAACACCATTCGATGCCCACGGCCAACCGCGACTCCATCTGGAGCCAAACGTTTGCGTTTTTGTGTCTGACGCAGTTGTTGGGCTATGCGCACAATGCCTTGCTGACACCGGCTATCCCGCTCTACGTAACCCATCTCGGTGGCTCGCCACTCGTGGTCGGTTTAGTCCTCGCTGCTTTCGCGACGAGCAGTGTCCTCCTACGCCCACTCATCGGCTACTGGGCAGACACTTGGAGCGAGGCAAGTGTATTGGCATCGGGCTGCCTCGTTATGAGCGCAAGTCTTCTACTGTTCTTTATCCCAGTCGCCGAAATCATCATGTTAGCCAACAGCCTGCGCGGGATCGGCTGGGCTGGGCTCAATACCGGAGGATACGCTCTGCTCGCGTTGATCGCGCCCGTAATGCGCCGGGGGGAGGCGTCAGGTTATTACAGCGGTGTGCAGGCCAGCGCCAGCATTCTTTTTCCCGCCGTAGCGCTCTGGTTGATCGATGCTCGGATCGGCGGCTTCCGGATAGTGATAGCTCTATCCGCGGCGCTCGCAGTTGCGGGCGGAATCATCAGCTTGATTTTAGGCCGAGGCGCCCCTTCCAGGGCGGGTCATCAACTTTCCGATAGTCCCGGCGCAGCACGGTTCAGTCCCTTCGCTCTCGTCGAACGTGAGGTGTTGTTGCCATCTGCTCTCCTTTTCTGCTTGAATCTGGCTTACCCAGCAGTCACCGGATTTCTGGTGCTTTACGCCCGGACCATCGGGATCGAAAACGTCGCCTGGTATTTCGTGGCTAGCGGCTCTACGAGCCTGCTGGCGCGGCCTGCTCTTGGCCGCGTCGGCGACAGGATCGGTCGCGGCCCTTCCCTCGCAGCCGGCTTCGTCCTCGAAATATTCGCCCTCCTGCTGTTGGCCGTCGCCTCCGGCCTTATACTTGTGCTCGTGTCCGGGATTCTCTTCGCGCTCGGTAATGCAATGGGCACGGCGACAACCTTGGCGTTGGCCATACAGCGGGCCAACCCTCAACGGCGCGGCAGAGCGATGGCATCATTTTCCGTCGCTTACCCGCTCAGTGCGGGCGTAGGTGCCCTCCTGACAGGCAGCGCCGTAGAAATGGCGGGTTACTTCTGGATGTATCTGATGGCAGCGGGATTAGGAACCGCGGGACTCCTGGCGACCTTCACCAACTGGGCGAGCCTAAAAAGCGACTAGAGCAGACAAGTAAAACAAGCGGCGATGTTGTTTACTTTCTGCTTAATACTCAGAGCGTGCTCCTTCCGCATCTGGGAGGTTTATGTTGGATGTCGTCGATTTCTCCAAAAGGTCCCTTGCCTGACTGTTGGCCTTAATAATCGCCTGCCTAGAATTGATATCCGGCCTGAGTTCACGAATGGCTGGACCAAGCTCCTTGCCACTCATTATCTTCTCTTTTAGCTCGTCAAAAGGAATTCCAAGATTGTAGGAGACATACACAGCCGACACGAATTCCGCGAGCTGGCCAAAGCCCTCAGCCGCATCCTGGAGATTTGTCCCGGAAGATAGAAGCTCCTGAAGCTTAGCCGAGAGTTTCGTATTCTGTGTGAGCCGATCACTCGCTGTCGCTTTACCACTCACAATGCCGGTACTCTTCAATGCCTGTCCCTGGGATCCATCTTTTCCACTACGCTCTCTCTCCTGGCCGAGCGTCACCGGCGTACCAAGGCTCTGGGGAAATGCTGGGATAACGCCAAAATATAGAGACACAGCAAAAGTCACGATACAAACGGTCGAAGGTCTCATGGTCTAGCCCTCCTTTAACCTACTACCTTCCCCTCCCGTGTCCCGGCGTAGATTCAAAGGCAACACCCGTGCCAAAGGAAAAGCTATCGATTTTGAATACCTTTCTTGCTGATTCCCTCTTAAGGGACTCTTATTTGTAGGGAATTTCCTACGGGAAAATAATACATACTCCTGTAGCGAACGGGACTATAATCCCGTGGGCCAAGGGATCAAGACAGAATGAGAGGTTTTGAAAGGTAACTCGGTTTCAGGGTAGCTCCCGGGCCACGCGTCTGAGGGAGCTATTAAAGCATTTAGCCTCTGCGATTGGGACCTACCTTCTCAATGTTGATGCGGAGGATGACGCGGCGCTCCTCTCTCATTTTCTCTCGATAGTCGTCCCAATTTGGATGCTCCCCTTTTGTTTGCCGGTGCCAGTGAATTAAAAGATCCATAGCCTCAGGCAGCGCTATGACCTCTGCTGTGCCGTGGATCTGCACATATTTCGAGCCGTGAAACTGATCGCCAAATACCAAGAGCGAGACTCGCGGGTCGCGCCGGATATTCTTAACTTTGTAGGTCGTTCCCCGCGTGGTGAGGATCACGCGGCCTTGGGAATCGATAGCGGGCGAAACA
>VBLN01000206.1:10049-11560 GCA_005878685.1 Deltaproteobacteria bacterium
CTTCTGCGCGTCGGCAATTTCCATATGAACCCCCCCCCACCTTTACTCTTGTCTTGCATCTTCTTTCTGCTCTGCGCGTTCATCCTTCATGATTCATCTTATCTTTCATCCATTCCTCCAACGTCGGCACGACATACCGGGTAAACAGCTCGACTGACCGGAGAGATTCGACCAGGGAAAGATCACCGAAGGCAAATTGCCCGACGATGTAGGTAGCCGTCGATTCAGTCAGCTCTGATTGTAGAAACGCCGTCGCTCTTTCCGGAGTACCCGCGATCGCCTGGCCAGTTTCAATGAGCTCGTCGAAATTCCACGGCCGGGGGTGCGCCGGAGCACCTCCACGCAGCTGGTATAGATGGTAGAAACTCCGGCGCCATATCGTGTAGGCCCGTCGGGCGACACTGAGTGCCTCTTGGTCGCTCTCGGCGATAACGATGAAACGGCTGATCCCGATCTTAGGCATCCCGTGGCTGTCTCCTCCGACCTCGCGCCAGACTTTGCGATATCGATCCGCGAAGCTACGGGTCTCATGGGCCGTGTCCAGGCTGACAACACTGAGGCCCTTGTGAGCCGCCCGTTCCGCACTCTCGACGGAGTGGACGCCATACCACACTGGCGGATGCGGTTTTTGCAGCGGTTCAAGCTCCATCGGAACATTATCGAAGGAGAAAAACTCACCCTGGAAATTGAGTCTCCCTTCGGAGAGGCCCTGGAGGATCAGGTCGAGCGCCTCTGCATAGATCCGCTGTGCCTCGGCGGGATCCTGTCCGTAGAGTGAGATCTCCGCGGGCGAGGAGCCTCGGCCGAATCCGATCTCGAGCCGCCCGCCACTGAGCTGATCGAGCATGCAGATTTCCTCGATCAGCCGCAGCGGATGATGGAGCGGCAGCGCGTAGACCAGGGGCCCGAAACGAAGCCGCCGCGTGCGCTGCGCGACGGCAGCAAGGAACACGCTCGGCGACGGCGCCATGCCAAGCGGGGTCGAGTGATGCTCGGCAACATGGTACGCGTAGAAGCCCGTCTGGTCATAAGCCTCGATGAGCTTGAGGCGGGCCTCGTAAAAATCTTGCAACGGCAAATTGCCGCGATCTAGATGGTCGAATACCCCGAATTCCATGCCGCTTCCCGGATGCCGAAGGTCTTGGGGCCGCCTGCCCGCCAGGCATCTTTCCATCATCCGACAGGTAGTGTCAACCTGACTGTGATGTAGGGAATCAAGAACAATTGTAGGAAATTACAGCCAAACAAGATCGGCCTCACACACATTGCCGTCAAATAAAATCAACAACCTACAGCCTGGTATCAAATTTGCTCCTCAAACGCTTGCATGCGAAAGGAGGCGCTAGAATGCAAAGGTTACTAAGAAGCAGTTTCACCTTAGGTCTCGGTCTGATTGGCCTATTGTTGAGTTCCACAGTACGTGCCGAAGAAGCAGCGCCGGCACAGAATGCTAACGTCAGCGACGAGGCGCTTAAAGCTTTTGCCAAGGCGTACGTAGAAGTCGACAAAAT
>VBLN01000217.1 GCA_005878685.1 Deltaproteobacteria bacterium
CTAAGGCGCTCGCGTCTAACATCATGGAAGAGGCCGACTCGAGCGTGATCACTTCGGCTCGAAAATCCGACAAGAGTCTCCGTCGGAATTTCAAATAGCGTGTAGTTCCGCCGGTAGTTGAGGTAGCTCCCGGCCAGAAATCGCTTATCGGTTTGTTCGATCTCGTCGCCGTTTATAGGATCGTCCAGAAAAAAGGTGAAGTTCGAAAAAAGGTCGAATTTATAGTAGGAAGCCCACCCCTGGGCGTTGAAGGATTGTCGGGCGTCCGCATAGTTGTAAATGAGATTAAGATTGTGACGTTCCGTTTTTCCGCCTTCGCTGTTGTCGATAGCGTCGGACCTTCCCAAACGTCCTGCTCTGACTTCCCGTGCTGGGATCTCTCCCGAAGCGTTCCAGTAGCTTTTGAAGAACGTTCCCAGCAAACTCAGGTTCGAGGTCGCGGTCGACAGCAGACTGAATTTCGAAAAGACGTTGAAGCGATTAAAGTTCTCGGGATTCTTGAAGGGTCCGAGATCGTGATACGCTTCGAAGCCGATGTAGGGTGTCAGGGGCGTGCCTTCCGGAGGAGAGAGAATCCCTAAATAACGCTGCTGATTGTAGCTTCCACCCGTCACGGTAAGCGTCGTGTCTCTATCTCTTCTCTTAGTGACGATGTTGACTGCCCCTGCGGTGTTGAAATCGCCGAATTGCACGAAGTACGGTCCCTTATAGACCTCGACGTGGTCCACCATTTCTGGAATGAGCCAGTGAAGGTCCGCGTATCCTTGTCCATGGCCGTGGCTGACGAAATTTACCGGAATGCCGTCGATGAACACGGCTACATCTGTGCCGTGGTCCGCATCGAAACCGCGCAGAAAAATCTGATCCGCTTTGCCGCCGCCTTGATGCTGCGCGATGAAAAGTCCCGGGACCAAGCGAAGAACGTCGCTGGGCGTCGTGCTCGGGCGAAGCTCGAAGTCCTTCTGCCTAACAGTCTGTTCCGTTGCCGTAGAAACGGGTTGTTGTCCCCAAACATAAACCTCCACAGGCTGGGATGAGCTCGGCTGGGCGTTTTGCGCCGCGGCCGGCGCTTCGCCTAAGAACGGCAGGAAAGCAAAGCTTGTGACCACGACGACCCGTAGGTTCATGCACTTGGAGTATTATTAATTTTTAGATCGTGCTACTCATGAGTAAAAAAAAACTATCCCTTGGGAATCTCCGCGGTCGTGGTCACGAGCTTGCCGTTTTCAACCCCTTTGGTAGCGATCAGTTTTCCGGCGACTTCGTGCACCTTCTGCGCCTCTCCTCGGATCACGATAACCTCCAGACAGTTATGCTCGTCCAGGTGGATGTGGAGGCTTGCATTGATCGCGACCTTGGCCTTGTGCTGCATATCTGCCAGAATGTCGCCAAGCCGATGCGTCCTGTGATCATAGACAAGGCTGGCAATGCCGATAATTTCTTCATTTCCCTTGCTGACCTTTCTCTGGACCAGGTGATCGCGTATCAGGTCCCGTATCGCCTCCGACCGGTTGGCGTACCCCATCTCTGCAATGCTGCGGTCGAAAGAGCGCAGCAAGCCATCCTCCAAGGAAACGCCGAAGCGAGTAACCTGAGGCATACGTTTAGAACTCTCAGCCTTGGTAGCACGAATTTGAATATGGTGTCAACGGCATGGACCATGTACTGTTGGTTGGAAGATCTCATCGACTGTGTTAGGACCACGAAGAGATGCCGCGCAGAGAAATGCAGGTGTTGATTCGTAAGGCGTATTTATTGACCCTGTTTGCTTTCCTTTTCATCGGCTGTGTGTCCAACGAGAGAATGGACAGGCTCTATGCCCAGCGCTGTATCGGGTGTCATGGGCTGACCGGCAAGGGAGATGGCCCTACGGCTGCTTTCCTGCCGGCTACTGTTCCAGACTTTCGCGAGACAGTTCAGCGTCGCAGCGTTACTCAGATTCGAAACATCATCACAAAGGGCAAAGGGATGATGCCCGCGTATGGTCCGGCGCTGAGCGGGCGTGAGATTCAGGACATGGTCTTGATGGTTCGATTCCTAAGCCAACTGGATCGTTCCCCAAAGTGGTGGGAGCGATTTGAGCCGCTCGTCTGGGCCCACTGCACCGTGCCTTGGGAAGTCGTCCTGGGTTACGATGACCCGCCGGAGGAGGACAAACGGTGATCCGTCGGCCATCCTCTACGGTTGGGTTTGCGCTGATCGCGTCAGCGCTGCTCGGAGCTCCGAGAGAAAGCATGGCTCACGACCCAGCTTCGCCGACTGCGGCTCCGGAGGCACAGCGTCGCCAAGTTCACGCGGTTTTCAATGACTTTTCTCTAACCGATCAAGCCGGCCGGCCCTTCAGATTCCAGACTCTGCGAGGCAAAGTTGTCCTTCTCACCTTCTTGTACACGACATGCTCCGATGTTTGTCCTTTGCTCACCGCCAACATGCGCGCGTTACAGCAAAGTCTGACGCCTCGCGAGCGGCAAGACGTTTACTTCGTTTCGGTCACCACCGACCCGGAAGTCGACACGCCGAGCGTTCTCAAATCCTACGCCGACCGCTACAAGGTGGATTTCTCGGACTGGTCATTTCTCACGGGAGACCAACGGTCTCTCGAACCGGTCTGGAAGATGTTCGGCGTAAAGGTTGAGCGGGTCGCGCGCGGCCTTATCAATCACACGACGCTTACTGCTCTTATCGATTCCAAGGGCGTGATGCGTCTTGTCTACCTCGACGCCGCGCCCGATCCCAAAAGAATGCTGGCCGATGTGCGTGGTCTCCTCGGTCAGCAGTGAGCCCCGGAGCTGAACACGTCCAGATAGATGCGCATGGAACTCTTTTCACGGATGGAATTGACGTACTCGATGTGGGATACTCCGCTGATTTGCGGATCACAAGACGGTAATTTGTAATTTACCTAGTTGCATGCCTTCTGAGTTGCTTATCCTGGCGATTCTTGTCTTTGCCGCCGCTGCCCTTTATTCATTGGTTGGGCACGGCGGCGCTTCCGCCTATCTGGCTATTCTCGTATTGGCAGGTTTTCCCCGCGAAGGGATCGCGTCCACTGTCTTGGCATTGAATATACTCGCCACGCTACTTGGAACCGTTAACTATTGGCGAGCTGGCCATTTTGATCCACGTCTGCTTTTTCCTTTTATCCTCACATCTGTCCCTGCTGCGTTTCTCGGCGGTTCGCTCCATATATCGCAGCAGACCCTCTCTCTCATTCTTGGGCTGACGCTGCTAGCCGCTGGATTACGTTTCCTTCTCTTTACCAATCCTATTGCCGGGAGGCAGTCCGTCTCACTAAGGTTGCTATTCGGCGTGGGGTTACCCGTGGGGTTTGTGTTGGGCTTTCTAGCGGGTCTAATAGGAATCGGAGGGGGAATTTTTTTAAGCCCGCTGCTTTTGTTTATGGGTTGGGCGGATGCCAAAAAAACAGCAGCCATTTCAGCAGCATTTATTCTTCTCAACTCATTGAGCGGACTGACGGCACACATCCTCAAGGGAACACCCGAATGGACTCTCCTCGGGACTCTCGCTGTCGCAGTCCTGCTGGGAGGAGGGGTGGGTTCCTATATAGGTGCCTTTAGGCTTGCTCCGGTAACGCTACAACGGCTTCTGGGATTCGTGCTTATCGTGGCTGGGTTTAAGCTCCTGATCTAGCCTTTGGTGTTGTCATCTCCCATATCTCATTATTCTTGACAGGTTGGCCCCCTTCGGATAAAAGGTTTGCCATGTCCCTCCCTTCGCGGCCGCAAAAGGGTATTGGCTCTCGTCATTTGATCGCGAGCCTGCTTCTGCTTGCAGTTTTTTTCCTGCTTTTGCACCTCCACTTCTTCACGTCAACCGCGCAGGTTAACAAGGAGTGCAGCTGCTACCACGGTGGACGAACTCAAGCGGGCTTAGCCCCGGCCCCGGCGAATTGGACCCCTACTTTTCAAGTATCGTCCGTTATTGTTTACGGGCTCCAAGTCTTCGGTTGGTGCTCGTTTGATTCTTGCGCCATTCGCGCGCCTCCGTCTATCGCCTCTCTCTAAGTTCTCCTTTTCCATTTCATTTTTTTAGTTTCCCTCCTGCCCGGGTGGGAGGGGGAGATCTTTGTTTTTAGGGAGGTGGATTTATGGATCTGTTCGCAAAGAAGTCGTGGATTCTGTCCACATGGTTGGTATTATATTCTGCTACTTTTTTTCCAGGCGTTCTGTTGGCCCAGGAATCTGAGGTTGAGACATTGAAAAGACAGCTTAAGGAAATGCAGGGCCAGATGCAGAAAATGATGGAGCGGATTGATCTCTTAGAGCAAGAAAAGACCGTGGAGACAACGGCTCCAACGCAGCCTGCGCAACCCGCGGTTCAGTCAAGTCTCGGTGCATTGAATCCTGCTATTTCCGTGATCGGGAATTTTGTCGGACGAGCGGATAGCAAGAGGGTTTTCAACGAGGATGGCGACCGAATTTCCAACAAATTTAATCTCCGTGAGGCGGAGATCGACATGCGCGCCCCGATCGATCCCTACGCAGATGGGGTTTTGATCGCGTCTCTGGAGTCGGAGACGCCCGGCCAGTTTTCCGCCAGTGTCGAGGAGGGATACGTCACGATCAAAAAGCTTCCGTTTCTGGATGAGCCGCCGCTAGGGCTAAAATTGAAGGTCGGTCGCTTCCGTCCGCTTTTTGGGAAGTTTAACATTCTTCACACCCACGATCTTCCCACCACCTTCAGGTCCTTACCGACGGCGGAGTTCATGGGCGAAGACGGGTTTATTCAAAATGGAGTTTCCGGCAATTTTTTCATCCCCACGCCCTGGGATCGCGATTCCAGCCTCGACGCTACGCTCGAGGTTTTGAGCGGAGGAGACATAGCGATATCGTCGGATGCACGGTCCAGAATGTCCTACCTGGGACATCTGCGATGGTATCGCACGCTTTTTGATGGACACGACCTGGAATTGGGGTGGTCCAGCTACTATCACCCGGCCAATAACAGTGTTGGTTCCGCAGATTTTCATGGGGTTGATTTTATGTACCGTTGGAAACCATTTCGTCTTGGAGAATACAAATCCTTCCTTTTCGGCGGCGAGTTGATGTTTGCGCGGCGTCCCTATCCGAAGGCGTCGGAGCCTGCGGACGTCGAGCGAGCGATTACGCTCCGGGACCTCCAACCCGGGAATGGCAAGCCCTTTGGGTATTCCCTCTTCAGCCAGTGGCAGTTCAATCAAAGGACCTATGCGGGACTGCGCTGGGACCAGACCACGACCCTCTTCGACCCCGGTCTGATGCGGCGGAGCCTGACTCCCTATGTTTCCTACTATTTCAGCGAGTTCCTGCGCGCCCGCCTGAGTTACGAGCACCGCTGGAGCGATCTCTTTACCGAAAATAATCGTAACTCGGCTTTCTTTGAGTTGAACTGGGTCTTTGGCTCTCATCCGCCGGAACCTTTCTGGGTGAACAAATAAAGGCGGAGCTCATTGGGATGAAATCTGCGTGGAGGTAGAAATGAAATACTTCAAAGCGTTTTTTATAATGCTCTTTGGGCTTCTCACGATAGGGCATGTATCATCGGCGCAAGAAAAGAAGGTGCAGGTTGTTTGTACGCTTCCTACATTGAAGGCCCTGACTGTGGAAGTGGGCGGTGAGCGTGTCGAGGTCATTGCCCTGGCCAAGGGAGATCAAGACCCCCATTTTGTGACCCCCACTCCTGTTCTCATGCAGAGAACCCGCAGCGCCAGTCTGTTTATTGAAAATGGTTTCTCACTGGAGCTATGGGGGGATCAAGTGGTCAACGGCTCCGGAAACCCGAAAATCTTTCGTGGAACTCCAGGACGAATTGTTGCAGGTAACGGGATTGCTGCCCTGGAGGTTCCATCTGTGCTGACGCGCGAACTAGGAGATATCCACCCGCAGGGGAATCCTCATGTTTGGCTGGATCCGTTGCTCGCGAAGGTAGAGGCAGGCAATATTGTTGAAGCGCTAAAATCTGCGGATCCCGCCGGGGTCTCTTACTACGAGTCGCGCAAGAATGACTTTTTTAGACGCATCGATAATTCGATGTTTGGCCAGGAGTTGTTAAAGCTGGTGGGAATCGAAAAGTTGACGCGTCTTGCCTGGAGCGGCCAGCTTCATTCCTTCCTGGAGAACACGAAGATCGGCGGGCAGCCACTCGCGGCGAAGGCTGGCGGCTGGCTTAAGGCAGCGGAGCCGCTGCGCGGCGTGAAGGCTTTCGAATTTCATAAGGTGTGGGTTTACTTCGCCAGAACTTTCGGCATCCAGTTGGTCGGTACGATTGAGGAGAGGCCGGGAATTCCCCCGGGGCCTCAACACGTCATCCAGGTGACGGAGAAGATTGAAGCCGAAAAAATTCCATTGATCCTGGTCGACAACTTTTATGATCCTTCATTGCCCAACAGAATTGCCCAGCAGACCGGAGCAAAGGTGGTTTTGCTCCCCAACCAGGTAGAGGGAGAGCCTGGAGTCAAGAGCTATGTTGACTTAATCGATCACGTGATTTCAAAAACGACCGCGGCACTGAAAAAGTAGGCAGCAAGATCGGGAAGTCTTACGATGGGTCATCGTTTCGTCAGGGGTAGAGGAGGGAAAACGTGACTGGCATTCTCGAACTGAAATGGATGCTGGTTCCCTTTTTGGCCTGCTTGGTCCTGTCGATCAATCATGTTTACCTCGGCATTCACGTCATCGCCCGTAAGGTGATTTTCGTGGACCTGGCGTTGGCCCAGATCGCCGCCCTCGGGGCGACCTATGCGCTGATTCTGGGTTATGATCCTAATACGGAGCCTTTGCAGGTTTCCCTGTTCTCGTTGGTGTTCACCTTCGTGGGAGCAGGGGCGTTCGCTGTAGCTCGAATGCGGAGGGAGCGGGTTCCGCAAGAAGCCTTCATCGGGATTATCTATGCAGTGGCCTCAGCAGCAGCTATTTTGATTCTGTCCAAGTCACCCACCGGGGGTGAGGAGCTCAAGCACATGTTAGTCGGCGATGTCTTGTTGGTTTCCCTTCCCGCTGTGGTCGAAATGGCTGTCCTTTACGGCATCATCGGAATCTTTCATGTGATTTTTCGGAAGAAATTTCTAGCCATTTCGCTTGATCTAGAGGCGGCCGAGGCTTCCGGCATCAACGTTCGGCTGTGGGACGTCTTGTTTTACATGTCTTTCGGCGTCGTGATCGTCAAGTCCGTTGCCATCGTGGGCGTCCTTTTGGTTTTTTCCTATCTTGTTGTTCCTGCGGTCATCGCACAGATGTTTAGCGATACCGTAATGGGGAGGCTTCTGCTCGGTTGGCTGCTGGCGATCGCAGCGAGCGTGTTGGGGATTATCTGGTCTTTCTATTCGGACTATCCCACAGGCCCGGCGGTGGTCGTCATGCTCGGCCTCTTCCTCGTCTTTTTCAGCGTTGTCTATTATCTCCAGCATGCGCCGGTGCGAGCGCGCGCTGTCGCCAACGTCGCTGGGATCGCGGCATTCGCGATTCTCTTTTTCTTTGCGTTGTCCTATTTCAAAAAGACGGGACCTTCCGTGCTCGCCTCAAAAGCGGCTCCGGTCGACATGTTATTGGAAGAGGTCAAGAGAGGCGAAGAGGTACACCAGTTGGATGCGGTGACTCACCTGGCGGAGATGCGCGATCCTAATATCGTCCCGGCTCTGACGGACCTGCTATCTCGGACCCGATCCCAGCAGGTCGTCGAAGCTACAGTGGAGGCGCTGAGAAAGCAGAAAGATCCGCGCGCCGTTCCTTTCCTGCGTCGTGCAGCCCAGGAGGAGCATGATGATTTCTTAAAGCTTTCGATCGCCAAGGCCCAACTGGCCCTGGGGGATCCTCAGGGTTTCGCCACGTTGATCCAGGTTCTCAAAAGTGACGGAGCCAGTCTTGCCCGTCAGGAAGCAAGCGAACTGCTGGAGAAGCAATCTGGGAGCAGATTTGGTTACCAGATTGATAAGACGGTGACGGAGAACAAGCCAGCATTGCAGAAGATCGACGGGTGGTGGAAGAGAGAAGGAAGTAAGCTGAACTGGGACTCAAAAATCGGAAAATTCCGCGCATCGTAGGGAGATAAAAACCATTTCCGCCCAATGGCTCTACGCGCTTGCCAGTGTTATTTTGGTGAGCCTTCTTTCGCTCATCGGCATCGCCTTTGTCGCAATGAGCGAGCAGAGGCTGAAACAAGTGATCTTTGTCATGGTCAGTCTCGCTGTCGGCAGTCTGTTTGGGGACGCTTTCATCCACCTGCTGCCGGAATCGTTTGGGAAGTTTGAGACAAAAGTGGAAGCCTCTCTCTACATCCTGGTCGGAATATTCTTATTCTTCATCCTCGAGAAGTTTCTCCTGTGGCGACATCAGCATACGCTAGAATCCGGCAACCCTACACATCCTGTGGGCTACATGAACCTGTTCGCCGATGGAATACACAATTTGATAGATGGAATGATCATCGGAGCATCCTATTTGGTTAGTCTTCCAGTTGGAGTTGCAACCACGCTGGCTGTGATCTTTCATGAAATCCCGCATGAGCTTGGCAACTTCTTCGTCTTGCTTTATGCCGGGTTCACGAAGACAAAGGCGCTGTTTTTCAACTTTATATCAGCTATTTTTGCCGTCTTGGGCACGATCGTCGCGCTCTTGCTTGGTTCCAGGATAGAGAACTTCTCTGTGGTGATGTTACCGCTGGCGGCTGGGGGTTTCATCTATATTGCAGGATCTGATCTGGTGCCTGAACTTAACAAGGAAGTAGAGCCGTCTAAATCAGTCGCGCAGATGCTCGCGATAGGAGCGGGTGTTGGGTTGATGCTGCTATTAACGATGCTGGAATAAAACCAGCTTCGCTTAATAGTTATCTTCGGGAAATCTTATGGCGCGCCGTCCACAGAAAAAATTTTTGCGCTCCATGCGGTGCCTACTAATCTCGGCTATTCTCCTAAGCTGCATGACCGTCCTAGCTCAAACTGCGATAGAGTCGGACATCACCCGTACCACGCTGAAAAATGGTCTCCGTGTGGTGATCATCCATAACGCGCTGGCGCCGGTAGTGACAACGCAACTCAATTATCTGGTGGGCTCGAACGAAGCGCCGGCTGGCTTTCCCGGCATGGCCCATGCGCTCGAGCATATGATGTTTCGCGGCAGTCCCGGGCTGTCATCGGCGCAGCTTTCTAACCTGATTGCCGCGATGGGCGGTAGCTTCAACGCCAATACGCAGCAGACGGTCACGCAGTATTACTTTACCGTTCCCGCAAACGATCTCGAAACCGCCCTCAATATTGAAGCCGTCAGAATGCGGGACCTGCTCACCACCCAGGAGCTTTGGCAGCAGGAAAGGGGAGCGATCGAGCAGGAAGTCGCGCAGGATCTCTCGAATCCGCAGTATCTGTTTTTCTCCCGCCTCCTGGAGAAAGTGTTTGCCGGAACGCCCTATGCTCACGACGCGCTGGGCACGCGCCCTTCTTTTCAAAAGACCACCGGCAAGATGCTCAAGGATTTCTATAAAAGATGGTACGCGCCCAACAACGCGATTCTGGTCATCGTCGGCGATATCGATCCGCCGGCAACACTGACGATGGTCAAAGGAATTTTCGAGACGATTCCGGGCCGCGCCGTGCCGGCCCGGCCGAAGGTCCGGTTGCCCGCCCTAAAGCCTGCGACCATTGAGATTGATTCGGACCTGCCTTACGGTCTCGCCGCCGTAGCTTATCGCTTGCCCGGCTCCAAAGATCCCGACTTTGCCGCGGGGATGGTGAGGGGGGAGCTGTACGGTCTCGCCGCGGAAGGGAAAGCGCTCTCCGGCGGGTTTGACGGCTATCTGCTGCCGGATGTCGGGCTCGGTTTCGCTAACGCAGCGTTCCCGCCGGGGCAAGACAGCGCCGAGCTGATTGCCGCCATGAAGCGCATCATTGCCCAATACGTCTCCCAAGGATTTCCTGCCGATCTGGTGGAAGCCATCAAGCGCCGAGACGTGGCGGAGGCAGAATTTCGGAAGAATTCCATCGAAGGGCTCGCCGCCGAATGGTCGCAAGCGCTGGCCATTGAGGGGCGCCATTCCCCGGATGACGACATCGAGGCGATCAAGAAGGTTACCGTCGAAGACGTGAACCGGGTCGCTAAAAAATATCTCGCCAACGACAATGCCGTGGTCGCGATCCTGACCCCGCGCGAGTCGGGCCAACCGCTGGCTGCACAAGGCTCGCGTCCCGGCGGTGAGTCATTTGCTCCGAAGGAGACCAAGCCGGTTCCGCTGCCGGCGTGGGCGAAAAAGACGTTGGCTCCATTAGCCGTTCCCGTGCCAGCCGGAAGAGATTAGCGACACCGTAAGCATCTTCGGTGAGGCGAAGAACCGGCCCGAGCTCGAATTGGCTAAAGGGAAAGAAGGGGCGGACCAGATTCTCAACGAGCTTTTCTCCTACGGTTCGACCAAGCTCGACCGCCTTGCCTTCCAGACAGCCTTGGACGAGATCGGAGCGAAGGCGTCCATCGGAACGAGATTCTCGCTCCAGGTCTTGGCCGATCGCTTCGATCGCGGCGCGGAGTTGCTGGCGGATAATTTATTGCGACCCGCCTTCCCGGAAGCGGCATTCAAGGCCGTGCAGCAGAGAACGGTCCAGGCGGTGGCGGGCCGTCTCCAAAGTCCAGTCTATCTTTCACAGCGGGCGCTGCTTCAAGCGATTTATCCCGAGAACGACGCGACTTTGCGTCAGGCCACTCCCGAAACGGTGAAATCACTGAGCCTCGAAGACGTGCGCGCCTATTACGGAAAGGTCTTTCGGCCCGATCTAACGACCGTTGTGGTCATTGGACGGATCAAGCCGCAGGAAGCCCAAGCCGTTATTGAAAAGTACTTCGGCGAATGGAAGGCGACCGGATCGAAACCCGAGACGGATCTACCGCCGGTGCCGCGCAACAAGCCGAGCGCCGCAGTCGTACCGGACCTGAGCCGAGTGCAAGACGACGTTACGCTCGGGCAAACGTTCGAGCTAACCCGCCAAGACGACGATTACTACGCGCTTCAACTTGGCTTGCAGGTTCTTTCGGGAGGGTTCTACGCCAGCCGCCTATATCAGGATCTGCGGGAAAAGAACGGCTTAGTGTATTCGATTGAAGCGCAGCTCCAGTCCGGTAAGCACCGTTCCGTGTTTACCGTTTCCTATGCCTGCGATCCGCCCAACGTCAGCAAAGCGAGAGCCCTCGTGGAGCGCAACCTGCGCGAGATGCAGACCAGACCAATCACAGCCGCCGAGCTGCAACGAGCCAAGACCCTGCTGCTCCGGAGGATTCCCTTGAGCGAGTCGAGCATAGACGGCATCGCGGGCAGACTCCTCGATCGCTCGCTGCGTGATCTGCCGCTCGACGAACCCGTCAGCGCTGCCAGACGCTACGCAACGCTCACGGCTGACGAGGTGGCAGCAGCATTTTCGAAATGGCTCAAGCTCGAAGACCTTGCGCAGGTCGTCTTAGGTCCAAATCCGAAGTAGGCGCCTGATACTGACAATTTTGCCTTTTACGCTATGGCACACCGTCGTCCTCCATTGATGCGCGCGTTACAGCTTAACACAGTCGTCCTGGTTGTGGAGATCATTGGTGGGATCGGCGCAAATAGTTTCAGCCTCATCATGGATGGCATTCACAATGTCTCGGATGAGGTCGCCCTCGTTTTCCTAGTTTTGGCCTACACTTTTCGAGCCGGCCTTTCGGGTAAGCTGCTTCGTTCTGCAAACCTGTTCAATTCAATCGGCCTTTTGGTCATTTGCGCTCCCCTTGTCTGGCGTGTTGTCGAGCGTCTATCCCACCCCATCGAAGTCTTGGGTGTCGTTCCCATAGTTGCCGGGCTGATAGGAGCTATAGGCAACTGGGGTGTTGCTAGAGTGCTCCGAGAGTCGAGCAAGGAAGACGCAGCGATTCGCCTGGCTTACGTTCACAACCTGGGCGATACTTTGGTTTCGCTCATTCCTGTTGCAGCCGGAGTTTTGGTCTTCACCTCGGGAAGTTCTATATTTGATTCACTGTTTGCGCTTCTCATTGGCGCGGTGATTATCATCACAACCCTTCGTGCGGTCATTGGCTCGCACAGGGAACTTTTGTGGCCGGAGAACGTTTCTTGCGGACACCCTAGAAGTGAACAAAGCCTCTGACGAAGATTTGTGCTCACTTTTCCCAATATAGATCCGGTCGCCTTTCAAATCGGCCCTCTCAAAGTTCGCTGGTATGGGTTGATGTACGTGTTTGGTTTCGTTGGGGGCTATTTCCTAGTTCGTTGGCTTGCGGAGAAGAGGAAAGTCGAACTTCCTAAAGATGCTCTTCAGGAGATGATAAGTTATTTAGCTATCGGAGTTATCGTTGGTGGTCGTCTGGGTTACGTCCTTTTTTATAATCTTCCATTTTACCTTAGCCATCCCTTGGAGGTGTTTGCCGTTTGGCATGGAGGAATGTCATTTCATGGGGGTCTGCTCGGAGCATTATTGATGGGATGGTGGTTCACCAAGAGGCGAGGCCTACCTTTTTATCAAGTCGTTGATTTGTTCGCGGTAGCAGCTCCGATAGGTTTGGGACTGGGACGGATCGGAAACTTTATCAACGGTGAGCTGTATGGCCGTCCCACGAGTGTTCCTTGGGCTATGATTTTCCCCCAAGGCGGCCCCGTGGCTCGTCATCCCTCTCAGCTCTACGAAGCTTTCCTTGAAGGTTTAGTGCTGTTTCTCATTCTATTAGGGCTATCCAAAAGAGTCCGCGCCGAAGGTGTGCTTTTCTGGACGTTTGTTGGCGGCTATGGCCTGGCGCGATTTTTTGTCGAGTTCTTCCGCGAACCAGACCCGCAGCTCGGCCTAGTGCTTGGTCCGTTCTCCATGGGGCAAATGCTGAGTCTGTTGATGATTCTGATCTCCGCACTATTCCTGGTGGCTAAGAGGGTCACTTTTCCTCCTAAGGACGCTTTGGTATAGTCCGACCATCTGAGTTATGCCTTCCCTTTTGATCACAAACATCGGCGCTTTGGTCACGGGCGATTTGAAGAATCCGCTGCGCCAGGCGGACTCGATCTACATCGAGAACGGCACGATCCGAGAGATTGGCAAAGGCCTAAGCCGCAAGGCAGATAGGATGATCGACGCGCAGGGGATTACGGCGATTCCGGGCCTGGTCGATTCCCACTCGCATCCCTCCATCGGCGAGTACACGCCGGCGCAGAACTCGCTGTCCTGGATCACCAATTACATGCACGGCGGCGTGACCGCGTTGATTTCCGCTGGCGAATTGCATCTTCCCGGTCTCCCGCTACCACCTGACGCGAGGACGGCGCTTTCGCTCGCCATCGTCACCAAGCGCTGCTACGACAACCTGCGCCCATCCGGCGTTAAAGTCTTCGCCGGCACACTGCTTCTCGTGCCGGGGCTCACGGAGAAAGATTTTGACGAGATCGCCGCCGCCGGCATTCGCTTGGTCAAATTCATCTTCTACGACTACAGTCTGCTGCCGAACGGGGAAGCCGAACGCTACGTCCGGTGGGCGCGATCGCGCGGCATCAAAGTAAAGATTCATTCCGGCGGCGTCTCTCGATCGGGTGTGAGCCAGGTCGCAGGCTTCGAGATCGTCTCCAAAATCCAGCCAGACATCATCGGCCATATTACCGGCGGCCCGATTCCGATGCCGGAGGAAGAGATGATCCGGATCGTGGCCGAGAGGGATTACTGCGTCGAGATTTGCAGCTCCGGCAACTATCGTATGGCTCTAAGCCTCATCCGTGCCGTCAAAGCTAAAAACGCCTATCATCGCGTGCTCATCGGCACCGATACGCCGGGCGGGACCGGAATCATTCCGCGCGGGATGCTGCGTGAAATCGCTTTTCTATCGTCGGTGGCCGAGGTGAAACCCGACATCGCGGTCTGCATGGCTACGGGCAACGTCGGCCGCGCTCACGGGCTCGACATCGGTTTGCTGGAAGAGGGACACCCGGCGGACCTCGTGCTGCTCCACAAAATCACCGGCTCGGTCGCGAAAGATGCTTTGGATTCGTTTGCAAAGGGCGATCTGCCGGGGATCTCGATGGTGATTATCGACGGCGAGATCCGTGTGGCGGGTCGCAGCCAGCAGACACCGCCGCCGGAACGGGTCGCGAGTCAGAAATAGAAGGAGGAGGGTTTTACCGAGAGCGATGCCTCAGAGCGCAAGTTTTCGGGCCGCGGCCGATGGTGTAGTGCCATGAGTCGAACCTCCCTCATCGGACGTCCGCGGCCCTCTTCCTCGCGCCCCTCGGCCTCGAAGTGAAAGCCGCTGCCCGGTCGAAGGGCCCGCGCATCCCATGACCGGCAGTGGGAATAACCACGAACCCATTGCGCGCGCTCCGAGAGTGATAGCGGCTTTCAAACGTACGAGTGAGCCTAAACGATGATGAATAATACCGTGGGTTCGATGGAATTCGGCGTCGGACTTTTTCCAACCGAGCCGCTGCAGAAAATGATCCAGCTCGCCAAACTCTCTGAGGAGCTGGGCTTCAGTCACGT
>VBLN01000218.1:0-438 GCA_005878685.1 Deltaproteobacteria bacterium
ATAAGATCCCGGCCAGAATGGATATCAGAAGCAGAGTCCAAAACGCGGCATTTTTCGTCCGCAGGGCCAGGCGTGCCAAGCAGAAACCAGGTAGGATTGTTGTCCCAAAGTGTGCCTTGCTGGACATAGGCGAGAGCAGCAGCATCAGCAACAAAATGACGCTATATTCCAGGGCAGCACGGAGAGGGAGAGTCCGTCCCTGGGCCTCCGACTGATCCGAGCTGTGCCGTCGGAACAAAAACGCTGTCCCCAACAGAAGAACGGCCTCGCTGCCGTAAACCAACCATTTGAGCGTTGCCGGGCTCAAGGCATTGGATCTCTCAACGACCTCCAAACCAGCTTCTGTCCAATTCGATTCGGTAACGAACCAGCGGTAGACAGCGCCAGAGAGAGACTGGTTGAAGATCGCTGCGCTTCCCCACACACCGGGGTAATAAT
>VBLN01000218.1:549-5273 GCA_005878685.1 Deltaproteobacteria bacterium
CGCACACCACCAGCCACGCCAGAATAGATAAGAAAGCCAGAGCAGTGGTGTAGCTTTGAAGGCTGCCGCAAGACCGAACCAAGTACCGGCAAGCAAAGATGGCTTCCGTTGAAGCGCCAGACAACCGCCTAAGAGCAAAGCGCCAATCACAATATCGGGCTGTTGGTGTGAGAGAGCATCGAAGGCGTAGCGAATTCCACAGGCTAGACCTAAGAAAAAGATAATGTGCTCTTTCTTGTCTTGCACGACAGCACCCTGGAGCGCAGTTCCTCCAGACACCAGCCACGCCCAGCGGCACATCAAGAAGAAACATGCCGCGTTCATCACATACCAAACCACACGGGCCACGGCGTGCGGCAGAAAGGTAAAAGGGAGGGCCAGCCAAGCCATGAACGGGGGATAAAGATAGCCATCCTGCAGGGTATAGATGTCTTTACCTGCCAACAAGTTGGAGGCGGCCCGCAGGTACACATCTTCCCACTCTGAATGCTCTCTCAGAAGAAAAGGGAAAGCCCATCCAATGAGGACGATAGACCCAAGAATGGTATAAGGATGAGCCTGCGCCCACGAGAATGCCAAGGTCTGCTGTTGCGCTTGGCGGGGCTCTTGAGAAGGCATATTGAGACCGTGGTCAAGGCTCTATCACAAAACTCGTAGCATAGGATTACTAGTTGGACGTGAACACAGCCGAAGAGCGGAAAGGGCAATAAAGATCACGAGACCGCAGAGTAAAAACTTTCCGTAGCGCCACCAAGGCGCAAGGTAACAGAACCCGACGCGCATGGAAAGAAGAACCGCCTCGTCCGCCGAGTAACTCTCCATGCTAGGAAGAGATAGACATCCCCTGCGCTTCAGGATAATGAGAAGCAACTGGAATGAGAATCCCCAAAGGCCACAAAATTTGTTGGGGTGCGGGCTTCCTTTTCCTCCTGTTGAGCTTTTGGCTTGATGATCGGGCTGGCATTTTTTTCCGCTCCCCCCGCGGCGACTGGGCTACCACGCTCATGGAGGGGGCTAGCCGCTACGGAAGGGGCTGGACACTGGCGCTGCTCTGCATACTTTTCCTTTTCCTTGGACTTTTCCTCAAAAGGAAGAAGTGGTCAGAGACCGGACTGCTCTCTCTCTACTCGATGATCGTTTCATCCCTCTCGGCTCAAATCGTCAAACATCTTGTCGGCCGGGCACGACCCCGCCTCATGGAACATGGCCTCACGTTTCTGGGTCCTTCGTTTCTAGCTGGCGTTCGAGGGTTGGACTCCTTCCCTTCCGGCTATGTCGCGTCTACTTTTGCCCTTGCTGTCGTCCTAACCCGCGCTTATCCACGAGCAAAGGTTGCCTTTTATATGATGGCGTCAATCATTTCTTTTTCGCGGTTGTATCTGGGCGCTCATTTTTTGTCAGACGCCGTAGGTGGCGCGCTCCTGGGTCTCTGGATCGGGCACCTTGCGGTCTTGTACAAGCCGCGACTTCTTGAGATCAGCGAGCGCATAGAAAGTCGAACCAAGGGGGTTCTTGCCGCAGTCGTCATTCTCGCTCTTTCGGTGCTGCTTTTTTTCCATCAGCTCAAAGCCGTTCCACTCTTCGACGTGGATGAGGCGGTGTTTGCCGAAACCACCCGCGAGATGATGGAAACGGGCAATCTCCTTGTGCCTATTTACAACTATCTGCCCCGATATGATAAACCGATTCTCATTTATTGGCTGACGGCCTCAGCCTTTGCAGTCCTGGGAGTCAACGAGCTCGCAGCCAGATTCTGGTCGGCTTTGGCTGGCTGTGGAGTCGTCGTTATGACGTTCGTCTTTGCCAGGGCAAGGATCAACTTGGCCGCCGCCGTTCTCTCCGCGCTCATTCTAGCTACCAGCCTGGAAATCTTGGTCTTGACTCACTTGGCCATTACCGACATGGTCCTTACGTTTTTTATCACGGCTTCTCTCTTTGCTTTCTTTATCACCATCTATCGGAAAGAATCATCGCAGCAGACGATAGCGTCCCTCGCCGCCTGGGCCGCAGCGGCAGCAGCCGTTCTCACCAAAGGCCCAATAGGAATTCTCCTCCCGATTTTAGTCATTTTACTCTTTCTATGCCTTTCCGGCCGCGCCCGCGAGGGCATGCGCCGGCTGAGATTAGGGCTGGGAATCGTACTTCTTGGCTGTCTGACGTTGCCTTGGTACCTCGCGGTCTCGTTAATGACCGAAGGCAACTTCCTTCGCGTCTTTGTTGTCGAACACAACGTGATGCGATACCTATCCGTCAATTCTGGACACGAAGGCCCGTGGTATTATTACTTACTGGTCATCGCGATCGGCTTTCTGCCTTGGACCGCATTCCTGCCCGCTTCCTTGCACCATGTCTGGAAACAAAAGAATGAAGTCCGCCAGCGCGGAGAGAAACCAAGCCTGCCGTTATTTCTGCTGCTGTGGATTCTCGTGATTTTCCTCTTCTTCTCTTTCTCGCGTACAAAGCTCCCCAACTACATCGCCCCTTTGTTTCCGGCCTTAAGCGTTCTCGTGGGCTGGTGGTGGGACCGTGCTCTCTCGGGCCAAGAGGGAGAAAGAAGTGTCCGAGTTTCTGCCCTCTGCGGGGGCGCCGTAGGATTGATTCTGACCTTAGCTCTGGCCGCGTTGCCGTTCGCAATGAGTCATCTCCAGTCGCATTTTTCCTCTATCCCATCCTTCGCAGGGCATTGGGACTTGGGAACTGTCCCCTTCCTTCTTGCGGTGACAACCTCTCTAAGCACGGCCGGCTTCTTCGTACTTCTAAGAAGGGACAGGTGGATGGAAGGCCTCGGACTCATCATTGCCGGAGCGGTTTTTTTCTCCTTCGTTTCTTTTGAAGCCCTTCTTCCTCGGGTGGGAAACTACCTGCAGGAGCCTCTGCGTATTCTCGCCCGGTCGGCAAGCGAACGGCTGGAGCCTCAGGCGCCATTGATCGTCTTGGGACTAAACAACCCGAGTCTCTTGTTCTACGCGAAGCGCCCTGCCATCATCATAGATGCTGCGGACTCGCCAAAGCTGAGAGAATACCTAAGCCAGCGCCAACACCAGATCGTTGTGACTAGTACCTCACTAGCTAGCACACTCCCTAACGATATCCCGCTTTATCCTATTGAAAGGCGCGGCAACTATATCATGCTCTCCAATACACCTCAGGGAGGAAGTCGGTGAGGTCTTTCTGACGATAACATCAAGAGTTCTTATAGCGAGACCGACTCAGGCGAAGAACAAAGACACATCCCCCCACCCAAACGATTAAGAAGATATAGAGCCATGGACGGTGAACGAGGGGAAGAAAGATCTCAGCGATCATCACCTGTTCGACCTTAGCCACGAGGCCTGTCTGAACCGTTAGGACTACAGGGCGCACGTTGATCCCCTCACCGCTCACCTCGACCTGTAGGTAGTGGTACAGGGCCTCTGGATATTGCAGGCGGGCTCCTCCGCCGCCTGACACAAAGAGGGGCGTCGAGCCAAGTCGGTATCGCGCGTATCCGTGGAGATCGCCGGAGAAGATAGCTGTGATGTGGTATTGATCCAGCAACTCATAGAGCCGTTCATACCCTCCGAGAAGGAGCGGATGCGGGAAGGTGACCTGTTGAGTTTGAGGATCAATCCTCTTGGTCAGTGGAATCAAAGGAGTCTGAGTCGCCGCAGGGTCGATTTTAATCAGCTCGTAAAGAGGCTCAGAAATTTTTCCTTCGGGACTCTGCCTTTCCATCCTCTCATAGGGCATCAACCATTCTTTCGAAGGGACTTTTTGGATTTGCTTCGGTGCCTTGATGACGGGCACGTGACTGAAGAGAAAGACCTGTCTGACCCTGGAGCGATAATTTTTCAGCAGCCGTTCGATCCACGAAAGCTGCTCTTGGCTTGGAGGTGCAAAGACGTGGTCGAAGATAATGAAGAGCGCTTGGAACGGAGGATCCTCCGGGACGAGGAAAGCGAACCGCTCAGTGTAAGGAGCCCCGTAGGAGAGATCACTTATGACTTGAGCCTTCCCATGTGTATCGAAGCCATGCAGGTAACGACGGAAGAGACCGTAGTCATCCTTGCTGGTCACGTCGTGGTGGCCGATAGCCGCGAAGATTGGACGGTTAAACCCGGACTGCGCAATCTTCAGATGGAGATATTCGTACTGTTCAGGAGTTATTCGGTAGGCGAGATCGCCGCAGATGATGACAAATTTGATATCGTCTCGCTTCATTTGAGAGAGAAAGTCAGAAAAGATTTCGTAGCGCTTTCCCAGGTCTCCCAATACGGCGAACTTCCAACCGGGCGTGGGTTCTCCGACTTTCTGAGTAGGCAGGGATATGTGCGAAATATTGAGCGCGGTGTTGGCCAACATAGGCACTTCTCGACTGTAAGTGCTCAACCACCATCCCCAAAGATGGGCCGCACTCAGCACCCCGACCGGAACCCAAAGAGCGAGGGCTAGTAACAGACATGCAGCTCGCCGTATCAAATCTCTCAATCGTAACCGCTCATTCTATTTTCGAACGCACGGCGCGAACGCTCTCTTCCCCGAGGTGTAACACAACTTAATTCGTTTCCTCCGAAAGGCTGGAGAGGGCCGAGTCTTCGGACCGCGGCCGATAGACCTCTACCTTGAGGGCTGCGTGCGATTTGGTCGAGAAAGGTAGAGGCCCATGGCGCGGGCTCGAGGAGCGGGTTCCGGCTTTCATCAGCGAGGGTGAAGTAAAACTTCATGAACATTAATTAATTAGGATG
>VBLN01000218.1:5283-7304 GCA_005878685.1 Deltaproteobacteria bacterium
CGACTTTGGGAGTATGGCGAATTCGGTAGGCCTTGCCGCTATCCGTGACGCAGTACAACCATCCATCGGCACTGAGGCGCCGGGACTCCGCATTGAAGACACTCAGGGCAGCTCCACCGTCGGCATCTTCTAGGAGCTTTTGCCACGTCTCACCCTCGTCGGCTGACGCCAATAGAAAGGCGCCGGTATATTTTCTTTTACCCTCACCGGTCAATGTGCCAGCATAGATCTGTCGATTTTCAGCCACGACCCACCAGACATGATGATAGGGTTCCCAGATGATGGTCTCGCCATCTTGCACGGGATTGCGCGGCGCCCGAATCACCCGTCCGAGGTTATCATCTGAGCCCCAGAGTACATAATGGTCGCTGATCGCCAAGTCGGTATGCCCTTGTTTACCGCCGGATTTGATCCAGTGCCAAGTGACTCCGTTATCTTGGCTATAAGCTTGACCACGTCTGCGACGCTCACCGGCTGATATGGATAAGCGGTTGTACTTGGGATCCCATAGGACCGAGTGGATATGATCGAGCTGATCATCCTCAAACACGGCCAGCCATGTCTTTCCCTCGTCGGTGCTCTTAAAGACCTTAGCCATGTAAAGTGGGTGTTTTTGGGGCGAGTAGTTGCCGGCGTATATAGTGTGGCTCGCCTCGTCTTCTGTCACACGCCAAAACGACCAGACGTGGCTTTTTTCCCATGTCCTCCCTCCGTCAACGGAGCGGACCAAGGGGAGATTATTGCCGGAGACAAAGATGGTCCCGCGCGCGCTCACAAACAGCATGCGCGGTGGGATGTGCGAGTTTCCGAGTTGGACGATAGCCGATGGCGGGCTTCTATCGTCCGCCTTGTACACTCGCCCCTCGCCGTCCGCAAAGTATACGTCATGGCCCCGGGCGAAGCTTGAGCGAAAGTAAAACGGCAGCTGTTCAATGGTGTAGCCAGCGCTATTCGCGGGGATGTTATCCATCTTCGGTACGCCGGTGATTTGCAGCCAGATTTCCCAGCGACGGTGATGGTCCACGGCTAACGTGCCGAGCCCGATAACCACAACCACGACGACAAAGAACAGTCTTCGCCGGTTCACTAACCTCGTAGGTTCTACCCTCCCTCACTCAGCTTTCTAACGGAACCCGCGGAATAGGATCTCAATAAGTTCTCTTTTCCTCGGGTGAGATCAAGCCCATGTACCGTTCGCAATAGAAAATCGAAAAGACTTGCACGGGGTTCCCATGATGGGAGATGGTCACGACTTCGACCCTCTTCAGCTCGCGACACGCCTCTCGTATAGAGTGATGCGCCTCTCCATCGCCGTAAGTTACGAATAGCAAATCCGTTCCCTGAAGGCTATCGAGACCGCCCCAGATGTCATATTGGTTCATGCGCCTGCCCAAATTGACGTTGTAGACCCTGGGCTGCCCAGAAACGTAGAAAGCGAGCTCACTTGCAACCTGATAACTATCGCTTAGAAGGAATATCTCTTCGCCTCGGGCCTTTCTCACGATGTGCCCCACCGTCATTCCCAATTCCTTCCACCCACGGAGCCTTTTCGTCGGATCGACTCGAGCTGAAAGATCAACGCCGACCCATTTTAGCGCATCTGGGAAATGACCGATGGCGACAAGGAGAACCCCGGGAAGTAGCACCATGCTGAAGACACCCGTCAAGATGCGACTCTTCCGCGCATTTTCTGCCCGGGCCAAAAGCTCGTCCCACCATCCCGCTAGCGCGCTGGCAGCCGCCAGATAGGCAGGGGCAGCCCAGTTGGCCTGGACCTTTTCATGGATGCTCCAGAGAAGGAAGAATGCAAGCAAAGGAAAGGAAAAGAAGAAGAGAAAGAGATGCGCATCTTCTCGCTCCCCCAAACCCCACTTCCCTGAGCGGATCATCGCTGCGACGAGCGCGAAAAAGAGCAAAGGAGAGATGACGCCGATCTGAGAGCCAAGAAACTTAAGGAAGGTTTGTATCGAAAAGTTAACACCATTATCGAGCAACCCAGCCTGTACCATCACGTGCCAAAG
>VBLN01000218.1:7356-11160 GCA_005878685.1 Deltaproteobacteria bacterium
AGATATAGACTGGCGTAAGGTGACAGGAACATGTATGAAGCCAGGCAAGGAAGGAATAGCAGCATCGTGTATTTGCTCTGCAAACCCAGACCCAGGGCGAGAGCCAAGAGAAGCCACCATCCCCATTTCTGTCTCGGTCCTTCCACCGGCTTGGCGGACCGGTCAACAACTCGCTGCAGGCTAAAGAGAGCAAGTATCCAAAAGAAAGCTAGAGGGGCGTCGATGGTCATGAGCATGGAGCCCGCAGAAAAGAGAGGAATAACGCTGGAGATCAGAACAGCCAAGAACCCAGCTCGCTCGCTCGTGAACAGCCTTCGGGTCAAAAGAAAAACGACTGTGGCGGTCCCGAGAGCGAGCAGCACAGCAGGAAGCCGCACACAAGACTCAGTGGCGCCGCACAGGCGCGTGGAAGCCGCAATCAGATAGGCGACCATTGGTCCCTTGCTGTAATAGCTCCAGTCCAAACGCCTGGACCATTCCCAGTAGTGGGCTTCATCAGGGGCGAGATCCAAGAAGCCCTTATGGATGTACCACAAGTGAAAGAGGGCAAAACCGAACATTAAGAGGAAAGTGAGATACCGATAGCGCCACAAACGGGGGATCCTTCCCATTAACGAATACTCACCTCAAAAAACAAATATGTCGGTCAAAGATCTGAGGCATGCCGAGTCAGCGTCACAGGCGTAAGGAAAATGTTGCGAGAGAAAATTTTCAATGAGGGACAGAATTGGTTTTAGATTGCCGGACAAACTCCCGCCAACGTAGGGGAAGAGCCCGCGCTAGCATAGCGAAAGCCAAGGTAAGAGACGTTCCGAAAAGCGCACCGGCAAGAACGTCCAGAGGATAGTGTTCTCCCAGATAGATCCGCGAAAACCCCACCAGGGCTGCGGCAGCAAAAAAAACCCCCGCCATCTTAGGATAGTAAATTGTCAGAAGCGTCGCCAAAGCGAAAGAGTTGGCGGCATGATTGGAGGGGAAGGATGACGACGCGGGCCGCTGCATGAGCATGCCGATCTGAGATATCTCTTGCTGGGGTCTCAGCCTTAGCGCTTCTCCTTTTAGCGCCGTGGCGCTGGCATCAACTAAAATGATCACAAGGACACTCGAGAGTATCTGTAAGCCGCCTCGTGTTTTGTTTTTAACAAAGGAATAAACGAATAGTCCTAGAACCGGAAGCAGCCAATTCCACTTATCGGTCGCCAAAGGCATAAGAAAATCGCATAGCGGATTCCGAAGAGAGGTCCGAACAAAGGAAAATAGTGTCTTGTCGTACGCATCCAGAGTTTGTAGAAGCCACTCGATCATCGTCGCCATTCCAACTTATGGTACTGCAAAAGAGGACCACCTTTCAGCTTCAGAAGGAGTCGCTGACGCAAGGCAAACTCCTTTATACCATTGACACGATGCAATTAAAAAGATGCGTGCTGACCAGGGCTGGAAGCCGGCAAAGAGTCGGCGCGGGCTGAAGCGGGATATTCGACTTCAGCCCAGAGGATAGGATGGTCAGACGCTTGGTTAAAGCCAACGCCGGCAGCCAGCACCTGAAGCCCCTTGACGTAAACATGATCGATCAATTTTGACGAAACATCTGAATCGGGGACGAGCGCGTGGAAGGCGCCAGGGAGGTTGTCCATTTGCCGTAACTCTGGATGAGAAAGCTCGGCATTCAAATCGCCCATAAGAATGGCCGGCGGCGCAACGCTAGCGAAGAGATCCCTAAGCTCTAACAGCTGCGCGTCTCGCATCGCGCCCCGCTCTGCATGGGCCACGATGACTTCGATCACCTGCTGGCCAACCTTTACTTGGGCAAGAATCACCGCGCGGTAGCTGCTTAGTCCGCCGGCACGCATCGGTCGGCTGCGCCAGCTCAAGATCGGAAAGCGGCTGACGAGTCCGTTGCCGAAGCTTGTGACGAACCAGCGGCGCTCACTTGGGCCAAAGACGGCCGCCATTTTCAGCTGCGCGCCGAGTTCCGCTGCCTGGTCCGAGATCGACACCAGAGAGTGCCGCAGCAGTCCGCGTAAGACTTAGCCTCCCATCAACGGAACGCCCACTATGGATATTGAACGCTGCCACCCGGAACCTAACCGCTCTTCCTTCCACAACAGAGGTCAGTGGCAGAACCGGACCTCGCCCGACGACTTCTCCGTATGGGCGTCGAACCGCTCCTATTCCGGCTACACTGCCAGCGAGAACAAGGAAAAGCAGCAGCAGCGCTAACGCCTGGCGTTTCCCATTTCCTCCTCGGTGGATAGTCATTAGGCGTCAAAAGGCTCCGTGCGGCCGTCGGTTGGAAACAAGCAGAACCCGGTCGCGAAATGCCCCAAGGACGGGGACATCGTCTGAGCCATAGAAAAAGTCTTCCAAGAATGCCCGATTCAAAGCCAGCTTCCGCTTCCAGACATAGCGTGTGTCTAAAAGAAACATTCGTTCCCTCAATTCGGGCTCAAGATAATGGTAAAAATCGCTTTCCGTAATAGCACAAAAAACCCGTCCGTTGGCCGCAAAGAACAATTGCAATTGCTCTCGATTGAGGCGATCGTCAAGGTCGCTCCCGCCGATCGGTTCAATAGAAACTTCAAACGTCCGGCCAAACTGTCCCGCCCCAATTCCGTGGGGCCCAAACCCAATTCGGTCCCCAGGCTTTAGCTCCCGCGCCACTGTTGCAGCGAGCGGAGCCAGTTCAGCCGGGCCGATTTGCGTGGTCTTAATGATAACTCTCTCCTGAAGTACGGAGATGATAAAAAGCACAACGAACCCGTGGGCCAGCCCAAGGACAATGACATTTTTAGCTTGCAAAAAGAGCCACCCAAGAAAAATGCCTCCAATCGCTGTCGCTGCAACCAGCGAGGAGTCGGGCAAATGGATTAAGGCAAACGAAGCCGCGCTGGCGAGCACTGTATGACTGGGCTTTCGAAATATTAAGCTCCATCTGTGAAAAAGATAACCGAGAAAGAAGGCCTGCTGAAGAACACCGGAGACCAGAAGGCTCACCACCCTTTTTCCCGACAAGGGCGGAAAGGCGAGGCCGATTATTCCAGCAGTCACGGCAAAGGCAACCAGCAAGCAGAGGATGATTCCGCCGACATAAACCAAGGCGGGCCAAAAATTATCCAGGCGAAAGCCAGAATCTTTCCATCCAGGACGCCGAATCATAAGGGAACACAGAACCGTCCCGCCCAAGCCTAAGATCCCCGCAAAAGTCCAAACAGAAACACCAGACCACTGCCAGGCTCCCCAAACCGTCAGAGTCCAAAGGCTAAAGAGAGCCCCTAACTCAACAAGCGCAAACGTCCGACCATGAGGATTCATGGGACAGTCCCATAGCGGTCAGTCTGTAGAACCGGGCTGCCAATTTTGCGCGCAGAGGAAACCAGCAATTCCTGAACGGCAGATAGCTCTCGTTCCGGATCGGTTACGTCGGGCGGCGGGAGCAATTGCAAGGATAATTCGAGAGCTGCAAATGGCGCAGGCAGGTGCGCCCGGTCCCACGTTTTAAAAGTGATGCCGGAACTCGCCGAGGTGGTCGCTAAAATAAGATGGGCGCTCGCTGCAGAGGCCATTTTGAGAAATCCCGGTTTGGCGACACAGCACGGCCCTCTCGGGCCGTCCACCGCGATGAGTCCGATCTCTCCCGCTTTGACGCGACGAATAAACTCAAGCGACCCGGCAATGTTCCGGCTCTTGCTCGACCCAAAAACACGCTCGATGCCGAAATATTTCAAGAAAGCCGCGAGAAGGCGGCCATCATAGCTTGGGCTGACCATGACCACAAGACGGCGGGGAAAAAACCGCGCATAGGCG